>CAYPKH010000311.1:0-2898 GCA_964411245.1 uncultured Nitrospina sp. | reverse complement strand
TTTATCTGGAGTTGATGGGCGCCAAGCTGGGCCTCGAGATTTTGGACTCGGAGGTAACCGGACTGATTGCCAAGTTGTTCCAGATGCTTTACGAACGTCAGGTGGACTACACGTTGTTCTTTCGCCGCCTGGCGGATTTCCCCGGAAAAACTCCGGCAGCTCTGCGCGGAATGTTCAACGATCCGGCGGACCTTGATTCCTGGCTGGATATGTACCGCAAACTGATCGAGCGGGAAGACCCCGATTTCGATGAAAGGAAAGAAAAAATGAACCGGGTCAATCCCCGCTTCATTCTGAGGAATTATCTGTTGGAACGCGCTATCGATAAAGCGTTGAAGCAAGCCGACTTCTCGGAAGTGGAACGCCTGCGCATTCTCCTGCAGGACCCCTATAACGACCGCCCCGAAATTTTTACCCGCTACGGCATCGACCCCGAATTGTATGCCGCCGAAACCCCGGAATCGCACGTCGAAATGCGGCTCAGCTGCTCCGCCTAACCCGCGTTATGCTGGCCCGCGGCGGTTCGCCGCCAATAAATTTTTCACTGAGGCGTATGGAGCCAGGAGTGGATTTCGGTTTTGAGCCGTGCTTCCTCCTCTGAGGTGAGTCCTTGAGGATCGAACCGCTCTCGGCTGTGAAGCGCGACGGCCTCTGCCAATCCGCCGATGGGCGCTTCTGGATTTTCGCGTTGGATACGCCGCAACCAGCGGGAATGGGTTTCCCATTTCTCCCGCGCAAAGCCCATTTGGTTGAGTTTGCTCTCGATCAAATGAAAATCCGATGCCATTTCCCGGTACAGCGCGGTGGCGGAGGCCTCGCCTGCTCCCGCCCCCTGCTGTGCCCGCCGCGCCCTTGAATAAATACGCCAGACCAGAAACAGGATGGGCGGAAAGAGCAACCACACCAGGTATTTTTGGTAACTCTCATCTTCCATGCCCCATCGGAAATGAGAAAACAAAAACGCAATTTGCGACCAGACATCGGAAAATACTTCCAGGGCCGATGCGTTGTCTTCCTGCTGATCGATCCAGATGGACGGCGTGGTGTCGAAGGTCTGCCATCGGCCGTTGACATACGCGATGGCCCAGGCATGGGCGTCGCGCGACCGCACTACCAGGTTTTCCTGCATCCAGTTGTACTCGTGCGCGGAGTAACCGAAGGTGTAGCGCGCGGGAACCCCCGCCTGCCGCAGGAGCAACACCGCCGCCGTGGCGAAATATTCGCAATGGCCTTTCCGGGTCCGCGTCAAAAAATCCACCAGCGGTGGAATCTGATTATTCTCACGGGTCAGGTTCAGTGAATAGTAAAAATTATTTTCAAAATATTGATCGACGGTTTTTAAAATTTCATCGGGCGGCAACGAGGCCAGGTGGAGGTCATCGGCGATTTTCTGCAGAACCGGTTGCAGTGGTTTCGGAATTTTCAGATCGTGTTCATTGGGCACCGCATTGCGGGAAACGCTGTGATGAAGAGCAACGTAATACTCCACAAATTCCGGACCTTTTTCCACCCGGACGGTGCCTAATGGGTTGGTTGACAGATACAGGACGGGCAGGTTATCGATCCGGAGCGCCTGGTTGGGAGCGAGGAGCAATCCTCTGCCCTTATTTAGATCCATGGATACCCGGATTATTTTTTCCGCATCGAGGCTCCCCTCAAACACCCATTGCGTTTCCGATGACGGGGTGAGGGCGGTGAACTTTGAGCGGGAGGCATACCAGGTGGAACCTTTATAAACATTATACGTGGCTTGAGGCAGAAGGATCTTTTTGAGACGGCCTTTTTCATAATCGACATGGTAAAGAATGGTATCGTCCATCTTGAGTTCAACGATTTCCCCGATCGCCGTTTGCGCCTTGAAAGGGTTTTGATCGCTTTGAAATCGCTTGGTCAGCCAATCGATCACCTGCGAATCGATATAGTTTCGCAGTTGGAACAATCCCTGGCCTCCCAAAAAACCGAGCAGGACGATCAACCCCAATGAAGCGGACCAGGTGATCCATGAAAAGCGTTGGGCACGCACGCCCCAGAAGGCCCAGGCGCACAGCAGGCACATGCCCAAGTAAAACCAATTATTTTGGGCATCGACCGCGCTCGCGGCAAGAATACAAACGGCCAAATAGGGATAGAGGATATCCATCATCTTGATGGGGCGGCCATCGTTTCGGGTCTCATACTCCCGGTAAAAAATCTTGAAGGAAACCGTGGGAACTCTGCCCTCGACACTGTACAGCTGGGCGGCCATCATCGGCGACAAAACAAGAGGAATCCATTGCAGGACCACATAGATGGACCCCAGGCCTTTATTGGAAACGTAGATGGTGACGATAAGGATGGTAAAAGCCAGCAGACACAGGTTCCAGGCCCGGTTAAACTCCAAGGGGGATAACTCAAAACGCGTAGGCAGGAAGCGGGACCCTTCCAGGATCAGCGCCAGGGGTATCGCGAATACCAGTTGGTCCGTCTGCCAGCCCCAAAACAGCAGGGCCATCGCCAAAAGGAGGGGAGGAGTTTTCATACGCTCTGTAATCCTTCTGCAATGCGGCCCGCTTCCAGCACGTGAAAGTGTTCGACCTGATCTTTCATGGGACCCGGGTCGATTTCCTTATCCGCCCCATTTTCCACAATCACGAAAACCATCAGGGGAATGTTGTGGGACCGGAGTTGGCGGATCAAGGCTTGCCGCTCTTCATCCCAACTCAACAGGATGCAGATACTTCCGCTCAAAAGAGCGGACCGGGACATGACGAGTTGGCTCAGCACGTCAAACGAATGGTCCTTGCAATTTTTGACGGTAGCCAGAACTTCCAGAATTTTATCCGTGTCACCCAGGCTTCGCCCGGTGGTGAAACAATAGGACTCCGTCCCCACAAATATCAGGTCGAGCAGAGATTCTCC
>CAYPKH010000310.1:0-2900 GCA_964411245.1 uncultured Nitrospina sp. | reverse complement strand
CCGGTTACGACGTCGTCGGCCGCAACCTGGCGCGGGTGCTCAAGGAAACGCATGTTCCTTTCATGGTCATGGAGTTGGATGGCGAACTGATCAAACATGCGTTGACGGAAGACGTCCCTATCCTGTACGGCGACGCCAGCCAGCGCGCGACGCTGGACCGGGCGGGCATCGTACAGGCCAAAATCATCGTGTACTCCATACCCGATCACAAGGCGACCGAACAATCGGTCCGGCTGGCGCGCCAACTCAATCCTGAGGTTTTCATTATGGTGCGCACCCGGTTCTCTTCGCAGGTGGATGAGTTGAAGAAAGCCGGGGCGGACCAGGTTATCCCCGAGGAGTTTGAAACCTCCATTGAAATTTTTTCACGGGTGCTCAGGGAGTTTCGAATGCCCCAGAACATCATCGAGCAACAGGTGGAGCTGGTGCGGTTGGAAGGTTACAGCATGTTTCGCGGATTGTCGCTCAACGTGGAAAGCCTGCGCAATTTTTCCACTTACCTCACAGCGTCGTTGAGCCAATCGTATCAGGTGACGGACAAGTGCTGGTCCCACGGCAGGCAGTTTGACCATCTGGAGTTGACGCGGCAAACCGGCGCCACCCTGATCGCCGTGGTGCGCGACAACCACGCGCAACCCAATCCTCCGGCTGACTTCTGTATCCGCACAGGAGACGTGCTTATTTTATTCGGGCGGCACGCGCAGGTCGACAAAGCCATGCAGCTGTTGCGTTCCGGTCCGGACGGCGACCCGGCGGCATCGGCGGCCTCCTGAAGAATAAATGTGAATCGGGAAACAGAACGGTTGGGTCAGGCCCTGGCTTTCGCGGCCTCTGCTTTTTTCTGGGCCTTGGCCTTCTTCATGGCGGAAGAAACCGACTTGAGGGATTGGCCCTTGCCGGCCAGAAACCGGTTGGGAATGTGGGTCGATAACGGAGGCAGGGTGTTGCCTTTAAAATCGAAGGCGTCCGCGTGGCTGAAGGACGCCAGCAACTGTGCCGCATAATGCGCCTGCACAATATCTTCAAGAGGAAAACAACTGATCACCAGTTTTTTCTTTTTCCCTTTCAGGCTGCGCAACACCAGTTGCGGAATGTATTGGCCGCGCTCCCGGCCCGCAATATCCGCCATCACGGTGACCTTTTCCACCAGCTTGCCCGGCAACGACTGGGCCCTGCCGAACTTGGTGAGGCCGGCGAGCTGAATTTTCCGGTCCTGGCCTTCCAGCACAATGGTCGGCCGCCGCTTCAAATACCAGACCACACCCCCCCACAACATTGCGGTGGCGAGACTCATCCGCAGGGCCAAACTGAATTCGTAAGCCGACAGAAAAAACGTGAGCAGAATCAGGCCGGCGCAATGGATGTATTTGATCCAATCTTGCAATTGCTGACTCACCCGCGTGGTCAATATGACATTGGGGTTGATATAATCGGTTTCGAGGGCCATTTAAGTAATGATTTGATATAGTTAAGCAAAAGGAAGTGAGAAAGGGTACAGTTTTAATGTAAGTGAAACGGCGGGATTTGTCAATCGTACTTGTTCGGCTGAGCCAGCCCTCAAAATCTCTTAATTTATTGATTTAAATGATCTAACCTAAAAAGACTGATGCTAAACTATCGGATACGGGAATACCATATCCATTCCCCGGCTCAGGTGGCCCCGGTCCCTCCTTCATCTATAATACGTCCATGAATTGTCCGGCGTGCAACAACCAATTGAAACCTCTGGCCGCCACCGGCGTCAGGGTTTTGGCCTGCGCCGACAGTTGCGGCGGCCTCTGGTTCGAATGGAAGGAAATCAAAAAACTGAAGGACCGCAACCCGGCCGCCGGCGAAGCCTTGCTCCACGTGGAACGCGCCGAGGGGGTCCACGTGTTCCGTGACATTCACCACCCTTGTCCCAAATGCACCCAGACCCTACTGTACCGTCATTGTTTCAACCGCCGGTTCCGTTATGAAATTGACCAGTGCTCCAAGTGCGGCGGATTCTGGGTGGATGTCGGCGCGTTGGCCGGCCTGGAAACTCAATCGCCTTCGGAGTCCAGTCGACAAACCGCGGCCGCCTATTTCAAAACCCTGTTCGAGGATAATTTAAAACCTGAAAACCTGACCCACCCCGATACCCAGGAAGCGGCCCGGGTCATTGTCCAACTCTTCCGCTTCCTGACCCCGCAACCCCTGTTCCCCACTAAAATCCCTCTGGATCCACTCTAAAATTAATCGCGATATTTTGAAAAACCCAGATTCTTCGTCGCATTAGCTCCTCAGAATGACAAATCCAACGTCTTTTTGTCATTCTGAGCGGAACGCAGTGAAGTGAAGAATCTATGTTTTCATAAAAGACCATAATTCTTCGCGCCCTCTGCGGCCGGGCCACGCCCGAGAGGAGTAGATTTTGCCCGATGGGCAGTTCTTGCCCGCTGTCCCGCCGGGGACATTTCCCCCTCCCGCTTACCTAACGGGCAAAATTTCAACAGGTTGAACCGAGGCCCCGATTTGGCACAGGGCTTGCTCCCTATCAGTCGGGTGAATACCCGAGAAGTGCGTCCTGATCATTTTAAAGGGATGAATCAGTGGTCAACGAAACCAACATTTTAAACCTGATTGCGAAAAGCCCGGACAAACCGGAACCGTCGTTCCAGGTGTCCCATCTGGAGCAAAGCGATCATGAACGGTTTGATCGTGTGCTCGAGGCGAGGGTGGAATCGCATCATGACGAGCCATCCCGAGCGGCATCGCAGTCCAATGAAGCGCGGGAAAACCCGGCGCCCCGGGAATCCCGCAACCCGGCTCCGGTGTCTCAAAACGAGACAACCCCTGCGGCGCATCCCGATCATCAACACCCCGACAGCCCACCGGTAACCCCGGCCGGCGAACGGCGGGGTCCGGCGCCACTTCAT
>CAYPKH010000309.1:0-2904 GCA_964411245.1 uncultured Nitrospina sp. | reverse complement strand
CGGAGTCGGCCTCCGGTGTACCACTCTGCCCCTGGTGGAAGTGGAACGGGAAGAATCGGAAGATTTCTGATCCGGTCCAACCCCACCCCACCTGTATCCTCCCCTTAGTAAGAAGAGGCCAGGCTAGGCCTGGGGCAAATTTCATCCGGGCGTTGCCCAGGTGGCAAACCGTCACGGGTCATTTTAAAACCTCGGCTGGTGAAAGTAACTTTTCGGTCGCACCTCTATGCTTTGGCAAAATCAGCTTCGGCCCTTGCCCGGCCAGCGTTATGTAAAGGTCTCCTTTTCAAAGAGAGGCGGGACCCGCCCTGGTAAGCGACCTTGGATACTGCCCTCGAAGCGCGATAAACTTTTACTTGACAATGCTTTAGGTCCCTTTCTATCCTGAGTAAATAAGGCAAATTAGGAGAATTGCGCCTGCTTCCAGAGAGTTGTTTTGGCCCCGATCCAGGTTGGCGCCTGCCTGTGGAAAGGGCCGGTATACTCCCCTGACATCCTTTCAACCGTACCGGTAAACATCAGTGACCGAGACCCGCACGAAAAAAAAATTACTGTTTGTGGATGACGATCCCGCGATGGTCAAAGTGGTGGGAAAAATCCTGGACAGCGCCCTCGGCCCGCAGGTGATCGAGTTTCATGAGGCCATGTCGGGAGAACGCGGGCTCCAGCAGGCGCAGGAGCTGAAACCGGACATCGTGATGTGCGACATCCACATGCCCGGGATCAACGGTTTCGAGTTCTGCAAAAAGATTCGCCAGTCGGCCCTCCCGGCGACGGTCATTCTCATGTCCGCTTACGACGAGAATGAAGATTACGCGATCCAGGCCAAGGAGGCCGGGGCGGACGCCTTTCTGATCAAGCCCATCAAAAAAGGCGAACTGCTGTTCGTCGTCAATTTTATTCTTCGCATCGATCATCTCAACGAAACCGTTCTTGGAAAAAACCAGGAATTGCAGGAGGATCAACGCCGGTTGAGCGACAATCTTAAAGACATCATACGCATGAATTCGCAATTGGAATCCCAGAACACCCGGATCTCTTCCATGAACCGGGAACTGGCCGAGCGGTTCGATTCCACCGTCGGTCTGCTCACCAACATCATCGAGCTTAACCAGTCCCAGCATCGGGGTCACTCGGAGCGTGTGGCGGAAATCGCGGTGTTCATCGCGCAAAAGATGGGGTTGCCGGGTGACCTCGTCCAGAATCTGAAAACCGCAGCCCGGCTGCACGAGCTGGGCATCGTCAGTCTGCCGCGCGACGAATCGGTGGAAGACGCGCTCGACGAAGGTAAAAGCCGGCTCCACACCAGTCATCCGCTGGTTGCCGAAATGCTTCTCAAAGGATTCCCCGGACTGGAACCCGTGGCGGAAATCATCCGCCACATGCATGAAAACGTCGATGGGTCCGGAAAACCTGACGGCCTGGTGGGCGAACAGATTCCCCTGGGATCGCGGATTCTTTCCGTCTCCAGTTTTTACGATCATTTCCGGGTGGCTCATCCGAACAGTTCCATTCCCGAAGTCCTAATGCGGGTGGACAAGCAAAACGGGAAATGGTTCGACGAAAATGTGATTTCCTTTCTTTCGGAGTTTGCGCGGTCCCAGAGCCCTGCCGACGATGAAAAGGTCCTCAGTTGTTCGGTGTTTGCGCTGAAAGAGGGGATGGAATTGGCTTCGGATATTTATTCCGAGTCCGGCATCAACCTGGTCCGCCAGGGCACGGTGCTGGACCGGGACCTGGTGAACCAGATTCTCAAATTCAACAATTTGGACCCCGTGGCGGGCCAAGTGAAGGTTAAACCGTAATCGCCTTATGGATATTGCAACCCTATTAGGAATATTTTCCGGCGTGGCCCTGCTACTGGCCTCCATCATGCAGAACAGCGGACTGGAACTGTTTGTCAGTGCGCCTTCGGCGATGATCGTGCTGGGCGGGACCATAGCCGCCACTCTCGTGGCGTATCCCATCAACGAACTGTTTGGGGTAATCGGGCTGTTCCTCAAGGTGTTCATGACCAAAAAGCACGATCTGTACGATCTGATTGACAACATGGTGATGATCTGCAGTGTCGCCCGCAAGGGCGGGGTGCTGGCCATCGAGTCCCGGCTGGATGAGATCGACAACGAATTTCTCAGAAGGGGACTGCAGTACACCGTTGACGGCAAGGACGAAAATACCGTGGTGACGCTCCTCAAAAAGGAGATTCGCCTGATCCAGCAGAAACACCGCGACGGATGGCAGATCATGAGTGAAATGGGGAAATTCGCACCCGCCTTCGGAATGGTGGGAACGCTCATCGGGTTGATCCAGATGCTGTCCGCACTCGACGACGTTAAAACCGTCGGTCCCAAAATGGCGGTTGCCCTGATCACCACGTTTTACGGAGCGCTGTTGGCCAACCTGGTGTTCATTCCCATGACCGTCAAACTCAAACGCCGGAGCGCGGCGGAAGCTCTGGAAATGGACCTGGTGCTGGAAGGCATCACCTTCATCCGCAAGGGGGTGAATCCCCGGTTCATGAAGGAAACCCTGGAGAACATTCTGGAGAACGCCATCGGTAAAAAGTTGAAACGAGAAAAAACGCTGACCCAGACCCCGGCACCCAAGCCCGCATCCAAACCGGTTCCCGGAACTCCTAGAAAAGAAGGCCTCCATGCCCGAACCCGAAGAAATAACTGACGAGGAAGAAGAATTCGAGATGGAGGAATCCCGGGGCATCCCTCCCTGGATCATCACCTTCGCGGATATGGTGACCCTGCTCATGGTCTTCTTCATCCTCCTGTTCGCCATCGGTACCGTGGAAAAGGAAAAGTGGCGGGATATCAAGGAATCCCTGCGGGAAGCACTGGGAGCGGACGCCATTGAGGAAATGGGGACCCGGCAGGGGCTGGATGTCGTCAAGCA
>CAYPKH010000308.1:0-2923 GCA_964411245.1 uncultured Nitrospina sp. | reverse complement strand
CAACTGGACATCCAGGAAAAGCACGTGCCCAACGTTTTTCTCAACGGGGTGATGGTGAGCGATCATCAAATATACAGCGACGTCAAACAGGTGGTGGTGCCGCCGGTCAAAAATTTTCTCAACGTATCGGTGACACTCGACCGCGACCAATACCAGCCGCGCGAACAGGGCACCCTCACCGTTACCGCCCATAATCACCAAGGCGAACCGGTATCCGCCGAGGTCGCGGTGGGGCTGGTGGACGAGGCGGTCTACACCATTCAGAAGGACCTGGCCCCGGACCCGCGCCAGTTCTTCTACGGACAAAAGCGCGCCCAGCGCATCCGCACCCTGAGCTCGTTTCAGATGAAGCGCCTGGCAAAACTTCAAAAGAGAAAAGATGCGACCTTAAGAGGCATCTTGGGAGGTAAAGGCGATTATGATGCGCTGGATTCCCTGGAGGGTGATGTTCAATACAAAGCCCGCGCCGCAAAATCCTTAAGCGCCAACGCCCCCATGGCTCAATCTGAGATTTTAGCCGAAGGAGCGTTTGCCGACGATAAAGCCGGTTTGCTCAAACGTGAAATGAAAGAGCAAAGACCGGCACCCGGGCAGGAAGGACCGGCCGTGCAGGTGCGCTCGGATTTCCGCAGTACCATATTATGGCAGCCCAACGTTAAAACCGGGAAGAACGGCAGGGCTACGGTCAAGGTCAAATTCGCCGATTCGTTGACGCAGTGGCGCGCCACCGCGCGGGCGGTCTCCAAGACCAACCAGTTCGGCATCGCCACAACAAAAGTCCGGACCCAGAACCCGTTGATCGTCCGCCTGCAGGCGCCGCGTTTCTTCGTGGTGGGGGACCAGCTCACCCTGTCGGCCATCCTCAACAACAACACCGGGCAGGAAATGATCGTGCGGCCTAGCCTCATTGCGAAAGGCCTGACGGTGGTCGGTCACATCGACCGCACCGGCAAGCCGGTCAAGGGGGAGATTGGCCCAACCAAAGTTCCGGCGCATGGCGAACGCCGCATCGACTGGCTGGTTTCGGTGACGCAAGCGGGTCCGGCCAAAATCCGCGTGTCCGCGAAGTCCTCCAAATACGGCGATGCCATGGAAAAAGGTTTTATCGTCCACGAGCACGGCATCGAAAAATTCCTCTCCGCCTCCGGTAAAATGCGCGGGGATGAAGTGATGGTGAAATTGAGTATCCCTAAAAAGCGTAACAAGGATTCGACCCGCCTCAGCGTACAGGTCACCCCGAGCCTGGCGGTGACTATGCTGGACGCCTTGCCCTACCTGATCGATTACCCTTATGGCTGTACCGAGCAGACGCTCAGCCGGTTTCTGCCGGCGGTGATCGTGTCGAAAACGCTGATGGACCAGGGACTCCAACCCGCAGCCATCCGCAACAAGGTGTTCGGCGGCATCGAAACCCAACATACCGGTAAAACCCATCCCAAAGGCAAAAAGAATATCGCCGAGCTGGATGCCATGGTGCGGGCGGGTCTCGACCGCCTCTACGATTTTCAGCACCGCGACGGCGGCTGGGGCTGGTGGAAGAAAGGCGACAGCGATCACTTCATGACGGCCTATGTGCTGTGGGGACTGAGCCTCGCCCGGCAGTCCGGGGTTGAGGTAAACCGGAGCGTTCTCAAACGCGCCGCCCGGTTCCTCAACAAGGAACTGGTGGAAGCGGAGGAGCAACACGATCTGCAGGCGTGGATATTGCACGCGCTGTCGGTGCATCACGCGACGGCCAAACTTAAGAAAATCGAGAAGTTCCAGAGCAAGGCCTTCCAGAACCTGTGGAAACACAAAAGCCGCCTCAACGCCTACACCCGTTCCCTGCTGGCGCTGGCGGCCCATCATTACGGGTTCAAGAAACAGGCCCGGACGTTGATCGAAAATCTGGAAAACGGGGCCATCCTCGATGACAAGCCCGATACTTCGATCATTCAGCGCGGCTCCAAACCCTCCCAAAAAGCGGTGATGGCCACGGCGCACTGGGGGGAGGACGGCATTTTCTACCGGTGGTCGAACGGCGGCGTGGAAGCAACCGCGTTCGCCCTGCGCGCCCTGCTCACCATCGATCCCAAAAACAAACTGGTGGAGCCGGTCATGAACTGGCTGATCAAAAACCGGCGCGGTGCCAACTGGAGCAATACCCGCGATACGGCCATCGTGGTACTGGCGATGAATCAATACCTTAAGACCAGCGGCGAACTGAAGGGCGGAATCGAATACGAACTACAGGTCAACGGTCACACCATAGCCACCCAGAAAGTGAAGGACGTTTTGCGCGCCCCCAGCCGGTTCGCCATCGATCCGAAGTGGATCAAAGACGGTGTCAACACCATCCGCCTGATCCGGAAAAGCGGGGAGGGTCCCTTGTACTTTGCCGCGAACGCCACGTTTTTCAGCCTGGAGGAGCCGATCACCGCGGCGGGCAATGAAATTTTCGTCCGGCGGCAGTATTACAAACTGGTGGGGCGTCCTACCCTGCTCAAGGGTTACGTGTATGAAAGAGTGCCGCTCAACGACGGGGAGACGGTAACCAGCGGCGAGCGCATCGAAACGCTCCTTACCATCGAAGCCAAGAATCACTATGAATATCTGGTGTTTGAGGATCTGAAACCGGCGGGGCTGGAGGCGGTGCAGATCAAAAGCGGCGAACCGGTGTACGCGCGGGAACTGAAGCAATCAGCGGTGCAACGGAATTCCCGAATTTCCCTGAATCCGGTGTTGCCGGGCGTGACCCCGGCCGGAAGCCGGGCCCTATCCCGGATCGTCCCGGCGCCGAGCCCGGTTTCATCCGATTACACGGGGCGCAGCCGGTGGGTGTACCAGGAGTTGCGCGACCGTAAGGTGGCGCTGTTTATCGACCAACTGCCGCAGGGGGTGTGGGAAATTCGCTACACCCTGCGCGCCGAGGTGCCGGGCCGGT
>CAYPKH010000307.1:0-2929 GCA_964411245.1 uncultured Nitrospina sp. | reverse complement strand
CCAGGGAGTCGATACCCGCGCCCTGACCCGTCATATTCGGAACCAGGGAGCTCAACAGGCCGTCATCTCCAACGATCTTTCCAATCCCGCTGCTCTCGTTGAAAGGGCCCAGGCGTCCCCCGGCATGGAAGGGAAAGATCTGGTCAAGGAGGTGACCTGCCGGGAACCTTACGACTGGGATCAGGGAGACTGGGATCTCAAGCAGGGATATGCCCGCATCTCCCATAACGGGACCCGGGGTTATTGCAACGTGGTGGCTTACGATTTCGGGATCAAGCGGAACATTCTCCGCCGGCTGACGCAGGTGGGCTGTAAAGTCAAAGTGGTTCCCGCCACCCTCCCGGCGGAAACCGTGCTGGCCCTGAACCCGGACGGCGTGCTTTTATCCAACGGTCCGGGCGATCCGGCGGCTGTCCCGTACGCGATTGAAAACGTACGTGCGCTCATCGGCAAAGTTCCGATATTCGGAATTTGTCTCGGCCATCAAATTCTGAATCTGGCCCTCGGCGGTAAAACCTATAAGCTCCGGTTCGGCCACCACGGCGCCAACCAGCCGGTCATGGACTTGGGCAAGCGCACGGTGGAGATCACTTCCCAGAACCACGGGTTCGCGGTGGACGACCAGACCGGAAACGACGATGTGGAGATCACCTGCATCAACCTGAATGACCGGACGGTCGAAGGGATCCGCCACAAGAAACACCCCGTGTCTTCCGTTCAATATCATCCCGAAGCCTCGCCGGGGCCACAGGATTCGTCCTACCTGTTTCAGGATTTCGTAACGTTGATGAAGGAAAACCGATGATTCGTGAAGACATCAACCAACTGATCGAAGAAATCACCCGAACCCATCGCCAGGAAGACCTTTTTGAAGCCAAAAAGGATTTCCAGAAAATTTCCGGGGAAATTTTCGAGGACGATAAATCCTTTGAGTCCCGGATGGGCTCCTTTCTCGAGTGGTATACCTTTGATCGCGCCGCTCCCGACTCCGGCTTGACCCCTCTTCAGCATTACCTGCACAACTCCGACCGGTCGGTTGATCCCGTAAAAAAGGAACTGGCGGAAGCCGTCTCCCAAAGCATCCACGGATTGTTTATCGCCATTAAGATCAAAAGCGACTGTGTGTTTGTTGTGGATATTATGGACGATCTCAAATATCAGGTGCAGGAAACCCAGGGATCCATCCTGTTCAATTCCGATGATATCTTCGAAGGGCGGCTGATTCCGTACAAGGACCAATTTCATTTTACCGATCATTTTTGTTATCACCCCAAGGCTACCGCCGGATTTATCCGGGCCAAGGTTAAGATTTTAAAAACTCAGGAGAAAGAAGCCCTCTCCCGTGAAAAGCGTCTCCTGGAAGACATTGCCGTTCCTCAAAAGAAACTGAACACAATCACCGCCAAAATGGAAAAGTTAAACGGAAAACTTGAGGGCGTCACCAAAGAAAAAAAGATCCAGTCTCTTAAAGAGAAAATCGCCAAACTGGAAAGCCAGAAAGAGCAACTGGAAATGCAAATTTCGGACCTCAAACAACAGTTACACGAACTGAGAACCGTGGTCATCGAAGGGGAACACCGCCACAACCGGTTTGCCTTCATCCGCAAGCTTTCGTACATGAACCTGAAGTGGGAGCGGTCACGTCAAATCGACGTCCGCGACATTTATCAAGACTGATGCCCAAACGAACCGACATTGAAAAGATATTGATCATTGGGGCCGGCCCGATCATTATCGGCCAGGGGTGCGAATTTGATTACTCGGGAACCCAGGCCTGCAAGGCCCTGAAGGCGGATGGGTACCAGGTTATTCTGGTGAACAGCAATCCCGCCACCATCATGACCGATGTGGAGTTTGCGCATAGAACGTACGTTGAGCCGGTCACTCCGGAAGTGGTGGCCCGCATCATCGAAAAAGAGAAACCCGATGCCCTGCTCCCTACCATGGGCGGCCAAACCGGCCTCAACACCGCCCTCGCGGTCGCGGAAATGGGGGTGCTCGAAAAACACCATGTCGAGATGATCGGCGCCAATGTCGAGACCATCCACAAAGCGGAGGACCGCAAGCAGTTCAATGAGGCGATGGACCGCATCGGCCTGCAGGTCGCCCCAAGCGGTTATGCCGAATCGGTCAAGCAAGCCTGGCGGGTGGTCCGCGAGACCCTATTCCCCGCCATCATCCGGCCGTCGTTCACCCTGGGGGGGTCGGGCGGGGGCATCGCCTATAGCGAAGCGGATTTTGAAAAGACGGTCAAGTGGGCGCTCAGCGTTAGCCCCACGCACCGCATCCTGATCGAAAAGTCCCTGCTGGGATGGAAGGAATACGAACTGGAGGTGATGCGCGACATCAAGGACAACGTGGTTATCGTCTGCTCCATCGAAAATTTCGATCCGATGGGCATCCATACCGGCGACAGCATCACCGTGGCCCCATCGCAAACGCTCACCGACAAGGAATACCAGATCATGCGCAACGCGGCGATCGATATCATCCGGGAAATCGGTGTGGCAACGGGAGGCTCCAATATTCAGTTCGCGGTCAACCCGGAGAACGGGGAAATGGTGGTGATCGAAATGAATCCCCGCGTGTCGCGAAGCTCGGCACTGGCGTCCAAGGCCACGGGCTTTCCCATCGCCAAAATCGCCGCCAAGCTCGCCGTCGGCTACACGCTGGATGAAATCCGCAACGACATCACCCAGGTCACCCCAGTGTCTTTCGAGCCGACTCTGGATTATTGTGTAGTGAAAGTTCCCCGCTTCACTTTTGAAAAATTTTTCAAGACCCCTCCCCTGTTATCCACCCAAATGAAATCCGTGGGCGAAGTGATGGCCATCGGCCGAACCTTTAAAGAGGCTCTCCAGAAAGCCCTGCGGTCCCTGGAGATCGGCATTTCGGGTCTGGAGGAAGACTTCGAATCCGGCGGGGAGTT
>CAYPKH010000306.1:0-2930 GCA_964411245.1 uncultured Nitrospina sp. | reverse complement strand
ACCGCATGCCGGAATCCTCTTCAAACCGGTGAAAGATCAACCTTCGTTGGGAAAAAGAATTATAGAGGAAGGGAGGAGGAACTCCAAATGGCCCGGAGGATGAGCAAAATCCCGGATGGGGGGCGGTCCCAGTTCCCCAGTGGACGAAAAGCGGTCTGAAAAAGTCAAAAATGGCTTGGCACGCCGCCTCCTGAAAGGGGACTAACATTTTCAAAATCAATCTTCTATAGACATTGGAAAAGGGATATTCCGCGCCTGTACAAAATTTACCCTTTTTGGGTCTGGTCCGGCTTGGGAAGCCAACCTGAGTTGTGGTAGGATGTGCCTTTCAATTTACATTTTGGGGGAGATTTCGCTATGGCAGAGGGAAAAGTGAAATGGTTCAACAACAGCAAAGGGTATGGTTTTATCGAGTCCGGTGAAGGCAAGGACGTGTTCGTTCATTTCTCGCAGATTCAGCAGGAGGGCTTCAAGACGCTGAAACAGGGCCAGACGGTTGAATACGAAATGAACGTCGGCGATAAGGGTCCCCAGGCCTACAACGTGTTGCCCAAATAGTTGAATCCTTTTCCCACTCCGGTTGGAGTGCACCCTTGATCAATGGGTTTGGTCCAACTCTTGCCTGACGCCTTAATCCCGGCAGGAGTATTGAGCCTGCCGGATTGAGACAGGAAACGTTGATTCTGAAGCAGGCGGTTCCCACAACGGGAGCCGCCATTATTTTTGGCCTGCGTGTATCATAAAAAACGGTCGCGTTATTTCCCGACCTTTGTGGTTTGAGGCCGGGGCTGATACCTTGGCTGGGTCCGCGTGGGCATTCCCGGTTGCGGCCGGGTGGGAACAGTGAGCGTCTCCATGTCCGGTTGCGCGGTGACCGCCAGAATCACCACCACGATGGCCCCCAGCGGAAAAGACACGACGATGCTCCATGGGTCCTGCCCTCCGGCATCGATCCATACCGGGGGAACCTTGAGGGCCAGCAGATTGAACGCCCAGGGTCCGTCGTCCACCCATTGCGCCGACGCTTCCATGCAGCCCGCAAAGATCACCGGCAACCACAGCAATTTCATTTTAAGCGGCTTGATGGACCAGAACACCAGGGCGGCGATCATCAGCAGAACATCGAGCACCGCCACCGCCATGAACACGTTCTTGGGCTGGATCCAACTGATGGTGTTGAAGGGAAACTGCTCCATCAGACCCATGGGCGCTTCATTGAAGTGGAACCCGTCGATCACGAATTGTTCGCCCGTCTGCTGAATGACGACGTCCATGAGCACAGCCGTGCGGTAAAACTGAACATAAAACTGCAGTTCCTCGCGCCGTCCCTCGCCGCCGAAATCGTAATGGACATTCACACTCAGGCGGGTGATTTCCTTGATACTGCCCTCGGGGAAAACCTTCACCGCGTTTTCCAAGCCGGCCTGGTGTTCCTCGGTGAGGAGCCTGGGATGCAGGAACTGCTTGACTGCGGCCAGGTCTCTCTTTTGCAGGGTTTGGATTAACTCCAGGGCCACCGCCTCGCCCTCGGTGCGAATCCACCCCGCCTCGGATTTATTTACAACTAACATTAATGTAAATAATAAAAGCACGCACACAGCGGCGGCCCCCCTTGCAAACCACCACTGGTTTCGGCTGGTCATTGCGCTCGAACCCATAAGGCCTCCTCGTCTTTGCCTGATTTCCTATAGCTATCAGGGTAAAGGCGAACCCATATGTTGACAAGTGGTTCCCCGTCCCTCGCGGGACCCGGCTAGCGGAATCCTTGAAAAACCGGCGGCTACCAACGGCAGATTTTTGGGGTATGGAATCGTTAAAATGAAAAGTGCGCGTTGATCAGGGGCAGGTATTGGAAGGGTACGGAAATAGGGAGAAAACCCTCCACGCAAAAGTTGGAAAGAGGCGTCTCATGAATGTGGTGCGCTTTGGAGGAAAAAGATCGAACCAAAATCAGAAGGCGTTGTCCGTCGTGGACAAACTCGCCCTCCGCGAAGGAGTGCGAGGGGCGGGAATCGAACCCGCACGAGGTTTCCCTCACAGGATTTTAAGTCCTGGGCGTCTACCAATTCCGCCACCCTCGCTCGCATTCTCCGTCAGTCCCCACCGGGTAATTTGATAACCTCGGCTGGCGAAAGTAACTTTTCGGTCGCACCTCTATACTTTGGCAAAATTAGCTCCGGCGCTTCGCCGGTCCGGGGTTACGCTGGCCTTCGGAAATGTAACAGGTTTTCCAGTAAAATCCAATCCCCGCGGCAGGCGGGTTTGAATCCCTTTCACCGCCCCGGCATCTAAACACGGAAACGCTTCAAACCCGGGCCTCCTCCCGCGGAACCCCCCGGATCAGGCGGCTCATCATCTCTACCCCAAGGAAAATTGATGGAAACTCAAACTCGTAAATTCACGGTCGTGGCCACGGAGCCGACCCCGAATCCGGCGGCGTTAAAATTCAACCTCAACGGCCGGGTCATCGCTCATGGCGGGAAGGCTTACAACGATGACATCGAAGCGGAAGGCGATCCGTTCGCCGAGACGATGTTCAGCTTCGGCGTGGTCACCGCCCTCTTGATTCAGGACCGGTTCGTGTCGGTCACTCTCGCCTCGGCCGAAGAATGG
The DNA here is from genome assembly GCA_964411245.1 of uncultured Nitrospina sp. Classification (GTDB taxonomy): domain Bacteria; phylum Nitrospinota; class Nitrospinia; order Nitrospinales; family Nitrospinaceae; genus SZUA-226. The sequence continues at coordinate 317 of CAYPKH010000306.1, read as the reverse complement.
GAACTGTTGATCGACCCGATCATCCAGACCATCGAGGAGTCGCTGGTTTATTACGACAACGCGGAGGAAGCGGGCGAAAAGAAGAAATCCATCCTCGACGAATTGGACCTCAAAGACTTCGACAACTTCAGCGACGCCGTCAAGGCGGAGGTCATCGACGCCTACATGGATGAAAATATCCGTCCCCTGTTGGCGGCGGACGGCGGTAATATCCTGGTCGAGAGCCTGGAGAACGACGTCCTGCGAATCCGCTACCAGGGCGCCTGCGGCAGTTGTTCGAAAGCCGAGTCCGGCACCCTGATGGCCATCCAAAGCAT
>CAYPKH010000305.1:0-2936 GCA_964411245.1 uncultured Nitrospina sp. | reverse complement strand
GCACGATGCTGGTGGTCGCCGGCGGCGGGTCGGGCAAAACGCGGGCCATCACCTACTGTATCGTTTACCTGATCCGCGACAAACAGGTACCGCCGGAGTCCATCCTCGCCATTACCTTCACCAACAAGGCGGCGAAGGAGATGCTCGACCGCGTGTACCAGAAACTGGAATCGTGCGCGACCTATCCCTGGATCAGCACCTTTCACTCGTTTTGCCTGAAGCTTCTGCGCAAACACATTCATGAACTGGGCTACAGCAATGACTTCGTGATCTACGACGACCAGGATCAACTGTCGCTGATCAAGAAGTGCATGAAAGCGGCGAACGTAAATGAAGAGGCGTTCGCTCCCCGGACCCTTCTCGGCCACATCGGGGGGTTCAAAAACGATTACCTGTTCGCCAGCGATATTCGGCTGGACACGTACTCCTACGGGCACCAGCTGAAAGCGGCGGAAGTGTATCCGCTGTACCAGCAGATGTTGCGCGACAACAACGGGCTCGATTTCGACGATCTGCTGATGTTGACCGTCCATCTTCTGCGCAATCATCCTGCCATCAAAGAATATTACAATAACCGGTTCCGTTACGTGCTGGTCGACGAGTTTCAGGATACGAATGTCACCCAGTACAACCTGGTGCGGCTATTGGCGGATAGCCACCAGAACGTGTGTGTGGTGGGCGACGAGGACCAGAGCATTTACCGCTGGCGCGGAGCCAACATCGAAAACATCCTGCACTTTGAAAAGGATTTTCCCAACACGCGCGTCATCAAACTGGAACAGAATTACCGGTCGACCCAGAACATCCTCAAGGCGGCGGGGGCGGTGGTTAAGGAGAACGTCGCGCGCAAGGATAAAACCCTGTGGACGGATAACGTTGCCGGGGCGAAGATAATTTATTACCGGGCGGAGGACGAAATCGACGAAGCCCGTGCGGTGTGCGAACGCATCCAGCAATGGGTGAACGAGGACGGGCTCTCCTTCAACGACATGGCGGTGCTGTACCGCACCAATGCGCAATCGCGGGTGGTGGAGGACCAACTCCGGCAGATGGAGTTGCCCTATCAGGTCGTCGGCGGGCTCAAGTTTTACGAGCGCAGGGAGATCAAGGACATCCTCGCTTACATGCGGGTGGTGCTGAATCCCGCCGACTCGGTTTCCTTGAAACGCATCGTCAACGTGCCGGTGCGGGGCATCGGCAAGTCGTCCATCGAGAAAGTGGAAGCGTATTGCGGTCAACACGGCCTGTCCCTGCTGGAAGGTCTCAGGCAGGCGGAATCGAAAAACCTCGTGTCCACCGGACCCTCCAAAAAAATCACGCAGTTCGTGGCTCTCATGGATCAATTGCACACGATTTATGAAGAGCGGGCGGCGGCGGAGTTTTTGAATGAAATTCTGGCGCGCACCGGTTACATGGCTAAACTCGAAAAAGAGAAAACCATCGAAAACCAAAGCCGCCTGGAAAACCTCAACGAATTGTATTCCGCCGTCGAGCAGTTCAGTGAAACGCACCCGGAAGATTCCCTGCGTGATTTTCTGGACACCACCGCGCTGGTATCGGATCTCGACACTCTCGATGACAGCCGCGGCGTCCTGCCGCTGATGACGCTTCATACCTGCAAGGGCCTCGAGTTCGAGGGTGTGTGCATAATCGGCGTCGAAAACGGCCTGCTGCCGCATGCCAGCTCCATGTCCAGCACCGAGGAGTTCGAAGAGGAGCGGCGCCTGTGTTACGTCGGCATCACCCGCGCCAAGAGCCGGCTGATGCTGACCAACGCCCGGCGGCGGCGGATTTACGGCAATGTCTATAATTACCAGCCGTCGGATTTTCTCACAGCCATCCCCGGCGAGGTTTTGGAAAAGGAGATGGCGGCGGGAGGTTACGAGGCCCGGCCGTCTTATGCCTATGGCCGTCGCCTGGAGGTGGCCTTACCGGAACCGGTGCGGCGGGCCTCCCCCGCCAATGGCGAGTATTGCATCGGCACCAAGGTTCTGCATCCCAAGTTCGGCTCCGGCGTGGTGGTCAACCGTGAAGGCAACGCGGACGACCTCAAGGTGGTGGTGTTTTTCAAAAAAGCCGGGAAGAAAAAGCTCGCCGTCAACCACGCCAATCTCATCGTGGTATAATTCCCCCCCGACCCTGTCTGTTCATTTTTTAAATTCAAACGCGTAATCGACGCATATCTGCAAGCGTCGTGAGGAGGTTCCATGCATTCGATCCATCGGCGATTCGTGATGTGTTGGGTGGTTTTGCTGGTTTTCTTGTTTGCCGGGTCTTCCGTCTGGGCGGGGGCTGCGGTGCCGTTTTCCGGCAACGTCAAAAAAGTGATCGCGGCCAAGAACAAGGTGGCTATTAAGGACCCGGTCACCAAAAAACGGTTCACCGTCGTGGTGAACGAGAAATCCAAATTGACCGGCCTGTCCGGCATCGGCGATCTCAAGAAGGGGGATGCGGTGTTTGGGCAGTATGTGGTGACCGACAAGGGGCTGTACGTGGTCACCGAGATGACCAAAAAGTAGCGGCTTTATCCGGCCACCGGTTGGGAGTGCCCGTCGAGGACGGCCAGCAGTTTGGATTTATGTTGTGGCCACACGCGCAAATCCAGAGTGACGGACGCCTTGTGATAGTCCTCTTTGACGATCAGGGCGTGTTTCCTGATTTTTTGGATCAGGTTGTTCTGCGGATATGGAAGTTCCACCCGGTAGTGCAAAAGATTCGCCTCGTATTGTTTGACGATGGCCTCCCGGAGATCGTCCATTCCCAGTCCCTGGCGGCAAGAGACGAACACTGCATCGGGATATTGCCGCCGCATGTGGTCCAGGGTATCGCCGTCCCCGGTCATCCGGTCGATCTTGTTGAAGACCAGCACCACCGGCAATGCGTCCGCTCCCAGCTCGCGAACGAGTTCTTCGGCGATGCGCAACTGTTCCCGGAAG
>CAYPKH010000304.1:0-2942 GCA_964411245.1 uncultured Nitrospina sp. | reverse complement strand
CTACAAATTAAGTCAAATTATCAGCCGATTAGCATATTGAGTATTTACACCGATGTCAGTATTGCGGTTCTGAATATTGGGCAAGGAAAATCAATGGCAAGTATTGTTCTAATGCGTGTCGGATGATGGTGTTTAGAGGGAGGGCGAGCGAATAAATACGTTTCCATTTCTGGAGGAGTTTTGTTTTCATGATCCTGTTTAATAGAAGTCGTAGTTGTATACACTGACACCTTCATACACTTTATCCATCCGTAGGTCACGATTTATGCGTTTGGATAGTAGTCCATTGGTGTATTCATAAACAATTTCATGCTCTTTTTTACCTTGACCATCGTACCATACACTTCTGATTTTGTTTTCTTTTTTATCATACTCGATAATGATGCGCTGTTTAACCGTCTTGCCTTTTGAGCGGATATATTCTAAACTATTCAGTTGTCTCTTGCGATACAGGTAGTGCCACGTTATGGTGCCGTAAGAGCCAGTTTGGTGTCTCCAGGTGAGATTCCCTTTCTTATCATATGTATAAAGATCGGCTAGGTAGTAGTTAAGCCTTTTACCGCTATAAAATCCTGCTCTAATTTTTTTGGTCAATTTTCCATTGGCATAGAAGAATGAATCTATACGACTTACAAAGTACCCTGAATCAACATCCTGTTTTTTTGTGACATCGCACATTAAATTGCCCTCTTCATCGAAGTACTTTTCAATAATTTGGGTCGGCATGTCAGAATAATGGTATCCTGATTCTATGTCACAATACTTTACTTGCTTAACGTTGTTACGCAAATCATCATAGTAGTAATAGGTTTCACACTTTTCTTTTAAGGTGTAATTAATTGACTCTTTAGTGATCAGGTTGGTGTCTTCATAGGTGAATAGAGTCTTTATATAGAAGCCTTGTTTTTCAAAATAGTGCTTATAAGATTCTGTTAAGAGATCTTGACCATTGTACTTATAGTAATCAATGTAGATGGTATCCTTAGTGCTTCTATCGATCGTGACTGAGCGCAAGCATTTTTTAGATCTATTGTAGCTCAGGTATTCGAACGTACCAACCGAATCGCCATTAAGCACTTTAAAGGAATCCAGCTTTGCAAGTAATCCTTCTTTATAAGTGTAGGTGACATAACTGAACAAGGGCTTTTTTTCATCACTTACGTTAACACGTTCTTTTTTCTTTAGAACCAAATTTCCCTCCTTATCATAAGATCTGACTTCCTCATAATAATAACGGGTATTGTGCCCTGACGAGTAAAGTACTGATTGTCCGTTTTCGTTGTATAGTGTCTGGCTTATTGTGTCACCCCTGAAGCTGATCATGACTTCCGATATTAGCTTAGCTAGTTTTGAGTAACTAAATACCCTAATGGACTTCCGCATTCTCTCTCCAATCATCATTTTTATGAGCCTTCCATCTTTGTACACATATTCCACTATAGTTGAATTCTCAGTCTTTATCTTACTGAGCAAACCATCGGCATTATATTCATAATCCATTGGAAATAGACGGTGACGCTTGGCCCAAGGAAAGATTTTCATGTCGGGATAACCAACCTTGAAGATCAATTTACCATTCTCGTATTTATACTGCTCAGTACCCCCCCTATTCATCGAATAATTTACGTTGCTAACTTGAACCAATGTGTCCTTCGCGAAGTGATAGATACTGCTTATCTCTTTCCCGTTAAAAAAGGTTGAATCTTTAAATTCTTCCGTTTTGAGTTTGGTTCGGTGACCAAACTTATCGAAGTATGCAGCTTCTATGATATAAGTAGAACCTCTCTTTGGTAATATAATACTCTTAATGGATCTTATTCCTTTGGCACTCACCTCCTGGGGGGTCATTTCAAACGGTTTGGTAGTTTTATTTTGTCCAAGGATTAACTGTGGTAAAAGACAACTTAAGATTATTAATGCGGATTTCATGTAAAATGAGTTCAAGGTATACTAGGTAAGGGGAATCTAATCGATCCTTGGTTTCTAAAATAATTTACAAAAATTGATCCTTATTGATTTCACACAACGGACTCGTGTATGAGTAGTAGCGGGTTTTTACTCACTAACTTTTCAGTTTTGCACTGACCTTTATTTTGTGTTTATACTTTCGTTTTTGCACTATTTCCGCTATTGGTGCGTTTTTTATTCAATTGTTGGGTTTTGATATTAAATTGTCCAATTCCATATATTTTGCTTTCAATAAACTTAAAGCAAATGCTCCTGCTGAAGCGGTAAAAACTGAAAAGTCGAATACACCTTTTATTCCAGTTGAAAAGGTCATAGACAAAGCAAATATCAACAAAAGAATTCCGCTTAATCTTGCAAATAATTCCGTTTTAAATCCAACTAATAAACATAAAGCAAAAACTATTTCAGCGGTTGTTGCAAATATTCCAATTGCTGAAATCATCGAATTTGGAACCCAAGGATTTATTAATTCCGTATATTCCAAGAAACTATTCCAATTTCCCCAAGCAGAAATTTCTTTATTCCATAATCCAAACCTGTCAGTAACAGCAGATAAAAATCCAACTGAAATCGCAAGTCTCAAAAACAGTTTGGTTAATTTTTCAATCATATTTATGTCTTTATTTATTTTTTATCAGTCTGAAATATTTAGTTGTCAGTCGCGATTTTCTCAAATGCACCACAACGTAGGGATAAACGTAATACTAATATACTAATTATAAGTAGTTCCTTTTAGCCACCTGATTTGGTGTGTTAAACAGACGTGGGTTTTATTTAACTCTTTATTGTCGAAGTTGTAAACTTCTATAATTAGGGATTTAAGTTGATAAACTTAACCAGAGCAAAGGGGATTGGATCATCCGGATAATAAGCTAATATTTGCACTTAATGCTGTTATCGGCAGTAGAATAATATGTTAGGTTTCTTATGGACAGGTTCGAAATAACCGGCCAGATCGTGGTTGGTGCTCGGAG
>CAYPKH010000303.1:0-2945 GCA_964411245.1 uncultured Nitrospina sp. | reverse complement strand
AAAGGGAATTTGAAGCTGGATGAAATTCATACTCAGTAACACTTCCAGTTTCTTTTATTCATGACCGCGGATTTTCAACCCATGGCAAAAAGCAAACCAGATAAAACCAATATTACATACAACTATTAAGGTCGGTTTCTTACCCGTTATTTATATGTGGAACTCGGCCTATTAGGTAAAATTATAGGAAAACTACTTGACGGCGACGGAGATGTCGGTGACGTGGGCGGCTTGCAGGAGGCCCATGACCTGGACGACGAAGCCGTAGGACAAATCCTTGTCGGCGCGGATGAGGGTTTTAACTTCCGTCGGCCTCTTCAAATTCTCCATACTTCCGCCCACCTGGCCCATGGAGGAACAGGAATTCGATTGAACCATTCCCGCCGGCAGGGCGGCTATACCCCATTCCGGAAAAAGAGAGCGGATTTATGCGATTGACTGTTCACCCGCCCAAGGTGTAAAGATATTAACAGGGACAGATGCCTTTCCTTGCGGCTTTTACCGGATTTTTCCCATAGTGAACCTTTAGACCGCTCCCGATGGAAAAGCCCTTAATCGGATTAAACCCATGACCAAAAAACTTTTATCTCCCAACAGGGCTGACGAACCGCATTATTCAGACCTTGATAATGTTATCCGGGAGCAATTGGAATATTTTGGAATTGAAAAGGGGACGGAAATATTCGATCAAATAACCCCCTTGTTAAGGAATATTTATAAGGCCGAGGACCATATCGAACACATATGGTCCTTTGCCACCGATTATTTACTGTACGCGAAGCCCAAGGACAAGATCGCCCTTTTCAATGCGAATAAATTTATCTGTTTTCAACTCGCCAAACTATTGGACAATCTGCAAAATCCTCTGCGGAAGGAATTCCGGGAATTGAGGGCCAGCGACACCACCCAATACGCCAAGGGGCCCTACTCGATGTTCGACAATATTCCCGCCATTTTTTCCTCCCAGCCGGTTATCGTCAAAACGGCCACCTATATTTATTCCTGCATTGATTGGATTCGGGATTCGTTCCAGGGGAAAGAATTTCTGCACAGTATTTACTCCCGCCTGTTAAACCCCACTTCCATCTCGCTGGCCAATTATATCGTTGAACTGGAATGCGGGCATGAAGCAGACAGGTATATGGCTTTAAACTTTAACTCCGGCATGTCGGCGATCGATGCCACCCTGTCGCATTTGCTCGGATATGAAGATATATTGATCATAAACAAAAATGTATATGGCGGGAGCCACCAACTCATTTACGATTGGTTTGGCAAAAACAGTAACCTCGATATTGCCATTGAGGCTTTTCCCGGGATGGAGGAACCGGATTTCAAGACGTGCTTCCGCGCGACCCGGAAAAAATACGCCGATCGCCTGAAAGCCGGAAAAAACATTTATGCTTTCATCGAGTCCCCGTGCAATCCTCACGGCTATATTTTGGACGTCCCGGGAATTTGCCGGACCGCGCATCAAAACCATGTGACCGTTATTTTGGACTCGACGGTTGCCACTCCCTTTCTGATCAAACCTTTCAAGAATCCGGCCGAAATTGAACGGCCCGATTTCCTCATCCATTCCTACACCAAGGATTTACAGGGCCATGGGACCACCACGGGGGGATGTGTGATCGCAAAAACCGAACGCATCTTTATTCCCAAGGGAGAAAAAGCTCAAACCGTGGATTTCCCGCAGGATGAGCTCAAAGAAATAAGCTGGGAAAACACCATGTTTTGGAATGTCTATTATATCAAAGGAGCGTTTTTGGATTCCGAGAAGGCTTTTGATGTGATTGAGGGAATCAAAACGCTGGAACACCGGATGCTCGCCAAATGCATCAACACGGTGGTTTTGTACGATTACTTTAAATCCAATGAACTCATTAATGTGAAATGCAGTTTATGCCAGCAAGACCTTCTCGACAAAATCACTTATCTGGCCTTGCCGGCGCCTTTGATGACCCTGGATATCCCGTTGAAGGATATTCAACGGTTTAAATCATTCGTCGACAGCTTATCCCCCATGTTCGGCGGAATGGTCAGCCTGGGCCAAACGGATACCATCCTTTCCTGTCCGGCCCTGACCACCCATTCGGAATTAAGCGAAAAATTCCTGAAAGAAGCAGACATCACCCCCACTACATTGCGGATTGCGGTGGGGATGGAGGACGTACTGGATCTTATTTTTCATTTCAAAAATTCCGCCGAGCTTTTTATCGACCCGGAAATTGATAATTTTTCTAAATGTTTTATGTCAGATGAGGAAGTGGTTAATTTACGAAAGGAAACCTATCTGAATATCCACGAAAGATATATCACCTCTAAAAAATCGCCTTTCTCCCAATAAACCGGTAAATTTTTACCAAGTGAAATGCTTCAGGACCGGGGAGTACGCGGAATTTTCCTCCAGCCAGCTTTTTCTTTTCAATTGAAGAACACCCTCCCCTCCTGCCTTCCATGACTTGTACTGTTGGCAGACCCTTCGGCAAGAATCGGCTCCCGCGGGCGGGCGCGCTATTTAACGGCGACGGAAATGTCGGTGACGTGGGCGGCCTGCAGGAGGCCCATGACCTGGACGACGAAGCCGTAGGATAAATCCTTGTCGGCGCGGATGATGGTTTTCACGTCCTGCGGTTTCTGGAGCTTGGCGAGACTGCGCTCCAGCTGGTCGAGGGTGGCGCGGCGGCCCCGGATATAAATCTTCTCATCCTTGGTGATCTCGATCTCGAGGTTCTTGACGACTTCGTTGTCGCTGGCGGCTTTTGAGGTGGGCAGGGTGATGTCCATGCGACGCGGGAAGTCGACGAAAACGGTGGACACCATGAAGAAGATAAGGAGCAGGAACACGACGTCAATCAATGGCGTCAGTTCCAGTGAATAGTTTTCTTCCTGGTCGCGTCTGAAATGCATACCTTCTTAACCACCCCCAGCCTCTCCTTTTCAAG
>CAYPKH010000302.1:0-2952 GCA_964411245.1 uncultured Nitrospina sp. | reverse complement strand
GGCCGCTTGCTATCAGCCGATGCGGTGGTTGATCGAGTCATGGCTCGTCAATCCCTACTACCAACATGGCTTCATCGTGGCCCTGGCTTCGGCGGCGCTCGCCGGGTACAGGATCTTCAATTCAAAACCGGCGGAGCACCCAACCCGGCAATGGCTTTATTTTCTGGCAGCGGGGGTTGTTCTTTATCTCATCGGCTGGGTAATCGGCCTCAATTACCTGAAAACTGTTCCCGTCTTTTTCATTCTGCTGTCCGTTGCGTATCTGTACGAAAACCGCGTGCCCGCCCACAGCCTCCGCTTTCCGCTGTTGTTCCCGATACTGGCGATCCCGATTCCTTTTCTGCCGGAGCTGACCGCGTTTCTCCAATTTGCCATGGCCGGCCTTTCAACCGGTATTCTGCAGATTTTCGGATATGAGATCTTCGCGGAGGGCGCCCTGATCCATCTCCCGAACGCCACTTTTTTGATTGCCGAACCTTCGAGCGGCATTCAGTCGTTGATCGCCCTGTTGACCCTGATGATTCCGGTGGTCTACTTTTCTAAAACCACCCCGCGAAAAAAGATGGTTCTGTATCTTCTCATCGTCCCGGTGGCGATGCTGGGCAACCTGTTGCGCATTGTGACCCTGTTTCTGGTGGGATATTATTATGGAGAAGCCACCGCCGCTGAATTCTGGCATGACCTCGGCAATATTCTGTTTTTTACATCGACCATCACCTTCCTTCTCATTTTATGGTATTTGATCGTCTATGGATTTAAATTCCAAAATGCGAAGCGAGCCTGACCGGAAAGCGACCCGCACCCTTGGTTTGTGGTTGTGTTGCGTTTTCGCCGCTGTCGGTTTCGCGTGCTCTTCACCCGACAACCCGGATATGCCGATGGGGCGGGATGCCCACTCTTCTTCCAGGGTCTACAAGTTCACTTCGGATACCTCTTATTACTTCTTCACCTCCCACGAAGGTAAATTCGTTTCGAACACCAACTATCTCTACAAACCCAATCTGGAGAACCTGCCCTGGCATTTGGGAGACTGGAAAGGGTGGGACCTCCACTCGGACGACTCCAACATCCTGTACCAGCGGTACTATGAAAATGAAAATACCGGCGCCGGGATTTATCTGGTCGCGGTGCACGGCACCAACGAAAGCCGGTTTCACACCCCCGAGGTCTGTTATATCGGGGACGGCTGGAAGATCGATGTGCGGCGGTATCAATCCCTGGAGTTGAGGGGTGAAACCTTTCAGGTCCGATACGCCATCGCCAGAAAGGGACAACACGCCCACCTGGTGCTGTACTGGTACCTGTGGCCCGACTCCCGCCGCAATATCATGGACGGTCTGGTCATGTTCCGTCTGTCCGTTAAGATCGATTCTTCCCTGGAACAAGCCGAACAGGCCGCGCTCGATTTTATCCGGCAACTCTCCGATCTGAAACTGGACCTCAATGGGAAAGAAGTCGCCGAGATATTCTCTCCCGTCCTGCCCCAGGTGAACCCGGACAAAAAGCGCACCCGGACGAAATGGACACCTTATAAAGAAAAAGCGCTCGCCTGGCTCAAATCGCAGGTCACCCCTAACGCCATTGTCGAAGAACCGGCTCAGGACCGGAGGCATCTTCTGGTCAGCTACCGGGTTCCAAAAGATTCAGAAGCGTATCCCTATGTTTTCAGCAAGGCCTCGCTTTACGATAATGCGCTGGCCATCATCGCGTTTTCCATGGCAGGAGAGCTGGGTCTGGCCGAGCGGATCATCGAGGCGGCCTCGCGAATTCTGTCTCCGGACAACGACCTCTGGTTCACCTTCAATACGCACAATTCCTGGCCGAATAAAGACGATCATACCGGAGCCATCGTTCGCAGCGGGGCCTCGGCCTGGCTGGGTTACGCCATCGTCTATTATTTAAAAACCCGTCTGATCGAAAATCCCAAATTGCTTGAGCAGGATAACCAGGCGATGAACCATCTGAAAATCGCCCGGTCCATCGCCGACCGGATCCTCGTGCGGCAGGTGAAGGACCCCAAGGACCCCCGCTATGGTTTCTTTACCGGAGGAGAAGGCCGCTATTCCTACCGGTGGAGTGAAGATCGGAAAGGGATCGAGGAATACTTTATTCCCGGGCCGGTCCCGTGGGTGAGTGTCGAACACAATTTTGATATTTTCTTTTTTCTAAGAGATTTGGCCCGAATCTCGGGCGACAGGAAATACCAGTCCGCCACCACTCTTCTGAAACGATCGATTCTACAGCGCGCCTGGAACGAAACCCTCCATCAATTCAATAGAGGTCAGCGTCTTGATGGAGCCGACCCGGTTCAGGCGCTCGACTGCGCCTCGTGGGGAGCGATGTTTCTCCAGGCGGTCGGACAACAGACCCAAGCCGAGGCATCCTTGAAAACCGTTTCGAAATATCTTGTCCGGTCTGGAAGGAGCCGAGGGTACAAACCTTATATCAACCTGCTCCTTTATGAAGGTCTCAAAGTCAACACCCTCTTTTTCCCGGACGATCCGGAAAAGAACTGGAACGATTTACCTTTGATTTGGCCGGAGGGTTCCCTGGGGGTGGCCATGGCTTATATAAAAATGGGAAACAGCCGGGAAGCGGTAGAGTTACTGGAGTCGGTTCTGACCTTGCAGGATCCGGAAGGAGGTTTGCCGTATGCCACCGAAACCCTTCGGTTTCAATTTTCCCGGAATCCCTCGGTGGCGGGGACGGCGTGGCTGGTCATGGTGATTTCGGCACTGGAAGATGAAAATATTCTCAAGCTGTTCTGGGAACGCTGACCACCGTTTAAAAGTTCCTGCCCACCCAAGTTCGATACAGGCTCCGCATTAATCGTGCAATACACCGACGACCGGAATATTCTCCAGAAAATCCAGCATCCCGGCAAAGTCGCCTTTTTTGAGCAACGGCCACAGATGACTTTCCACCAGCAGGCCCTCATCACCTAAAGTATGC
>CAYPKH010000301.1:0-2953 GCA_964411245.1 uncultured Nitrospina sp. | reverse complement strand
GGCGTTGCTGACTTGGTATAATAAAGACTTTAATGGGCCGGCTCAATAACTTATTATGGCCCCTTTTAATTAATGAGGTCTCCTGTGAAAAAGGACGGATGGGGAGCATTACGGAAAGGGGGCACGGTCTTTCTGGCCGGGGTGGCGCTGTCGTTTGCCGTTTCGTCCCAGGCCGGGGAGCCGGAGGATAGGGTCTTGATCCCGGCCGGCGAATTTTTGATGGGAAGTCCCGAAGACCAGGGCCGCAAGGATGAACATCCCCAGCACAAGGTTTATCTGGACGCCTACTGGATCGACCGGTATGAGGTCACCGGCGGCGACTTTGAAGGCTATCTCGCAGAGCACCCCAAACAGCACCCGACCATCACCGGATGGCATGGCCGGAAGGTGCGGCCGGGGATGGAACGCAAACCGGTGATCGGCCTGACCTGGAAGCGATGCCGGAATTACTGTCTCTGGCGCGGCAAACGCCTGCCCACGGAGGCGGAATGGGAGCGCGCCGGCGGCGGAGTCCCCCACCGGACCTATCCCTGGGGGGAGGTGCCTCCGGATGCCCGCCGCGCTCATTTCAACCGTTGTTGTTTTATTAATAAAGGTGATATTCTTCAGGAGGTGGGCTCGCTGGAGACGGGGAAAACTCTCGAAGGCGTGTACGAGATGTCGGGAAATATTGCCGAATGGGTGTTCGATTGGTATGATGCGCGTTATTATCAAACCAGTCCGTACAAAAATCCCAAGGGTCCCCCAAAAGGGAAATACCATGTGATTCGGGGAGGGGCCTGGAACAGCCTTTCCGATTACATGCGGGTTTCGCACCGGTACGGTCAGAACGACGGGAAGGATTTTTACGGAATCGGCTGCCGGTGCGCAAAATCGCATAACACCAGGGAGTAGAACGTACTTTTATAGATTGGACCATGGATAATCTGGATGACAAAATTGATACCCTGATTCGGGACAAGCTGGTTTCTTTCATTCAGGAAAACGCGGCTCGTATCAAAAGAACCACGACCAAATTCACCCAAAGCAACAAGAAACATACCCTGGATCACTGGCAGGCTTTGTACGACAGCTATGAAAAAATGTTCCGGGCCATGCCGCGGGAGATATTGCGGGTGGAACGGGAAGTGCGTCTGAAATTTGTCAGTACGGTGAGCGAGGACCGGGTGATCCATCTCAAGACCATGATCAATACGGAAACGGAAATGCTTATCCAGAAACTGACGAAAGACTACCAGCCGGAATTTGAAAAGCTGGGCCATGGCGCGGACTTTGAGGCCCGGATCGAAAATTCCCGGAAAAAATTTAGCGAAAGGCTGGATCAAAATATCCAGAAATGCCTGGACGCCGTCAATAGGGATACCGGGCAGGCGAAAAAAGCCACGGTTCAGGATCTCATGCAACTGTACGACGTCAAAGAAACCACCCTTCACGGAATCCAAATCGTTGCTCCCCTGCAAACCATCAATTCCCTGTTGGCTCAAATCAATGGAGACGCCGGCCTGACCGGAATCCTGGAAAATTTTCAGGATGGATTCCGGCATCTGTTTCATGATATTCAAGAGAATCGTTCCACCGATGTCGCGACCATGGAAGCCCGTAAAAAATTTAAAATGGAGGTGGCACGGGATGCGATGACCGTTCGCGAAATTGTTTTAAATACACAGCCCTTTTTGGAACAGTGGGCCCTCCCCGAGGAGAAGAGAAATTCCGAAGTCATCCGGAAATCCTGGGCCAATATTTTTGATATTCTTGAAGGTCAGGAGGGGCGTTGGCAAGCGGTGATCCCGAATTTCAAGCCGCTTTATGAATTCATGTGCGGTGAGGGAGGTTGATATGAAGCGGGTTGGGCGTTGGGCGTCATCAAAGTGTTTATTCCAGGTCCGCTATCTGGGCATATCGGTTCTATTGATGATGGTTTTCAGTGGTTGCTTGAGCATTAATCTGACACCCAAAATGGGTCCCTTGAAGGAAAAAACCATTTCCGGCGCTGGCGGCGATAAAGTGTTGCTGGTGGAGATCAAGGGTGTGATTTCGAATAAAAAAACGGTGTCCGCTCTGGGAGTTGAAACGCAACTGGGAATGGTGGACCGCGTCCGCGAAATTCTGAAAAAGGCGGAACAGGATGACGACATCAAAGCCCTGATGCTTCGAATTAATAGCCCCGGGGGCACCGTCACCGCCAGCGATATTATTTACCATGAAATAAAAGCGTTCAAGCAAAGGAAGAACATCAAAGTGTATGCCGTGGTCATGGACCTGGCAGCTTCCGGCGGGTACTACATCGCGCAAGCGGCCGACCGGATTTTTGTGCACCCCACTTCACTGACCGGCAGTATCGGGGTCATCGCCCTTAAAATGAATGTCAAAGGGTTGATGGACAAGATCGGAGTGGATTTCGAAGTCGTTAAATCTGGAGACCATAAGGATTTTCTGTCCCCTTTCCGGCCGTTGACGGAGGACGAGCGTATAGTGTTTCAGGAAACGATCGACAGCCTTCACCAGAGGTTCATTTCCACCATTGAAAAGAACCGGAAACAATTGAGCCGGGATGAAATCAATGAACTGGCGGACGGACGCATTTACACCTCCGAACAGGCTTTGAAGGCCAAACTTGTCGATCAGATCGCCTATCTGGATGAAGCGGAGGATTTCATCCAAAAAGATTTAGGGCTGGACGCCCTGCGGATGGTGATGTATTACCGTTCCGGACAGTATAAAAGCAATATCTATTCTTCCACCCATCCTCCTTCGATCAATTTCAACTGGATCAATTTGAATTTTGTTCCCGATACCCCGGAACTCAACTTCATGTATTTGTGGATGCCCTGACCCACCGCCCACCTCCGGAATTCCCATAACCCTTTTTATTATAAATAGTTAATCTTATGCGTGGTTGACGAAAGGGATTCATTTCCTTACCATAATTATATCAGGTTATAATCGCCATAAG
>CAYPKH010000300.1:0-2961 GCA_964411245.1 uncultured Nitrospina sp. | reverse complement strand
TTCCTCGGCTGCGCCTCCTCAGAATGACATATTAATTAATAATAAATGTCATCCTGAGCGCCAGCGAAGGATCTGGGTTTATTTTTTAGGGTTTCTCTGTGTCCTCTGCGTTCTCCGGGGTGGCGATCAGATCGTAATCCAGCGCGCCGGTGATGCGGACGGCAACGAGGTCGCCCGATTCGGCCTCGCACTGTTCGAGGATGACCTGCCCGTCGATGTCCGGTCCCTGAAACGGCAGACGGCCCAGCATGAGCAACCCGTCGTCGTCCAACCCCTCCACCAGCGCCGGGTGAGTCTGCCCGATGCGTGCCTTGTTGTTGCGCCGGACGATGTCCCTCTGCGCGGCCATCAATCGATCGCGCCGCGCTTCGGCCACCGCCGGGTCGACCTTGCCGTCATAATCGAACGCGGTGGTGCCCGGCTCATCGGAATACGCGAACACGCCGACGTGATCGAACTCGACCTCGTTCACAAAATCGAGCAGGTGCTGGAAATGCGCGTCGGTCTCGCCGGGGAATCCGGTGATGAAGGTAGTGCGCAGAGCGACACCGGGGATGCGCGTGCGCAACTGGTCGATCATCTGCCGCACGCCTTTCTCCGTCTCTTGCCGCTTCATGTGCTTCAGCATGAAATCGTGCACATGCTGAAGCGGCACGTCGATGTATTTGCAGACCTTGTCGATGCGGTGCACGGCGTCCATCAATTCCGTGGTCAACACCGTCGGGTAGTTATAGAACAGGCGCAACCAGTCGACGCCTTCGATTTCCGCCATCGCTTCCAACAATTCGATCAGACCGCGCTTCAGGCCGAGGTCGTAGCCGTAAAGCGTGGTGTCCTGCGACACGAGGTTGATCTCCCGCACGCCCCGCGCCGCCAGTTGCCGGACTTCGGCGAGGATGGAATCCGCCGGGCGGCTCTGAATCGGTCCGCGCAGTTTCGGGATAATGCAGAACGCACATTTGTTGGAGCATCCTTCCGCAATTTTGACATAGGCGGAATAAAACGGGGTGGTCACCGCCCGTGCGCCGTAATCTTCAAAATACTGCGCGGGCTCGTGCACGTGGTTGCGCTGTTGGGAAGGGCCGGACCCGTTCAGCAGGTGTTTCAAAAGGGGATACTGTTTGGTGCCGAGCAGGTGGTCGATTTCCGGAATCTCTTTGAGCAATTCTTCAGGATGGCGCTCGGCCAGGCATCCGGTGACGATCAACTGTTGGCACCGGCCTGCGGTTTTGTACCCGGCCATTTCCAAAATGGTGTCGACCGATTCCTTGACCGCCGATTGCAGAAACCCGCAGGTGTTGACGATGATTACGTCCGCTTCCTTTTCGTCCGGGGTTATCTCATAGCCGGACACGCCGAGATCGCCGAGCAGGGCTTCGGAATCCACCAGATTCTTCGGGCAGCCGAGGCTGACCAGGCCTATTTTTTTTTTGGGCTTCTTGTTCATAAAATCTAAAGTGTGATTGATTTCGGCATCATACAACATGCGGGCGGGAATATGGAAATTTTAGGTTGCCGGGAGCAGGGCATCAATTCCGGACCGACTTGAGTTTCTTTTCCAGGCGGCGCACCAGTTCGCGATAATCGTGTTGCTTGAGCACTTTGTAGAATTGGGCGCGCAGGTTGTTGCGCATGCTCACCCCGTCGAGCACCACGTCCACCACCTTCCATCGCCTGGAATTCTGCTCCAGCACAAACTCGAGCCCGACTTCCCCCTCCTCGGAATGCAGTACGGTGAGGAGCACCGTGGCCCGTTTCCCGTCCATCCGGGTGGGGGCGTAGGTAAGGTTCATGGCGCCGAAGAATTTGGAGGAATTGGGAAAGGCGACGTACCGGAACAGGTCCCCCAGGAGTTGCACGAACCGATCCTGCTCCTCCTTACTCCGCTGTTTCCAATACTTTCCGAGGGTTTTTTGGCTGACCTGCCGGAGGTTCAGATACGCCACCGCTTGGCGGGAAAGCTGCTCATTGGCCTGCTGTTGCTCCGCGGTCAGGGGTTTCTGGTGATGCATCATTTGAATGGACTGGATCAGCTGTTGCACGGTGGCCTGCGGGTCGTCCGCCCGGGCGGCATCCGGGGCCGGCCCGGCCAGCCCCATCAAGGTGAAAACCGCCAGAAACTGTAAGATTTTGGGAAGTTTCATGACTCAATTATGATACATTGACGCTTTGACGAAAAGGGCGTTTCCACCCCACTGCGCGGGCGTGAAACGTCTCAGTATAACGTAAATCATGAATCAGATAACTCCAAACCCCGGAAGCCGACTTTCAGGGATCGCCGGCGCGGCGATGCTGGTCCTGGCGCTGGCCTCCCCCGCCCCGGCGATGGAAGACCTCCATGCGTCCCCGTCCTGCAAGTTGTATGCGGGGGAAGAGACGGTGGAATCTCTGCAACAGCGGGAAACGGTTTTGAAAGATGCGCTTCTGCTTTCGCCGGCGGACGGAGGCGATCTGTGTGAAAGGGCGAATATCCATTACCGGCTTTCCAGGATGCTGCCCGACCGGCAGGGGCAATACCTGAACTCCTGCATCGGACTTTCCCATCAAGCCATGGTGCGCGATGCCCATGCCGGGGTCGCGTATTTTTTCAAGGGACTGTGTATCGGCCGCCTGGGGGAAATGCGCGGCGTATGGGGAAGCCTGAAGACCATCGAGCCGTTCCGTAAAAATATGGAGGCCGCCGCCCAAATTAATCCGGCGATCGACCGCGGCGGTCCCCACCGCGCTTTGGGCCGGTTCTATTTTAAACTGCCGCGGATCCTCGGCGGGGACATTCAAAAATCCATCGACCACCTTGTGCAGGCGGTGTCTTACGGTCCAGCGTACTGGGAAAACCATTTTTTCCTGGCCGAATCTTATTTTGAAAATAGTCAGTACACCAAGGCACGGGCCGAACTGCAACAGGCGATTGACATCGCGTCGCGACTGAACGACGACGATCCCGAAAGCCAAATCCGCACC
>CAYPKH010000299.1:0-2975 GCA_964411245.1 uncultured Nitrospina sp. | reverse complement strand
CTTCACCGCGGGCTTTTTGCAGGTGGGGCATTTCGGGTGGCGACGCGAAGTTGGAGTCATGATTTAAGATTCCCATGCCAGGGGCTGTTGAAAAGCACCATACCCCGTCCCTGCCTTTCCGGTCAACCCCCCCTTACCGGAGCACAATCCCCGCCCGGGCCCTCGGACGGCACGGTTGATATGATTGTTTTTTAAGGGTTTATTCCGTTATTTTTGTTTACAACCCACCCCCGTTCTGGGTATATTGGAACGGCGGCCAAAACCCGCCGATGGTCCAATTCCTGCAACCCTCCGGAGAACGCACTGTGTCCACCGTTAAACAAACCGATCATTACCAAGCCCTGGGCATTTCCCCGACCGCCTCACCGCGTGAGGTCAAGGAATCGTACCTGGGCTGGATCCGTTATTTCGACCACCCCGAGGAGCGGCCCAAGCCGGTCCCCCTGCAGGGATCGTTGACCGAGCAGATCGAGCAGGTCCAGCGGGCCTACGACCTGCTGGCGGATGAAAACCTGCGCGCGCAATACAACACGCAGATAAATTTTGTTCCCGGTGCGCCGGAACCCGAATCCGCCCCGGCGGCTCGGCCCTCGCCCCGCGCCTATGGCGACGTCGAGGTGATGATCGCCAAGCGCAAACAGGCGCGGTGTTACCTCGAATTTTTCGGACTGAAAGAGAAACCCTTCGAGCTCACGCCCGACCCGAATTATTTTTATCTAAGCTCCCGGCACAAGGAAGTGCTGGCCCAGCTGATCCTCGCTCTGCAGGAGAACCGGGGGATCGTGAAAATCATCGGCGAAGTGGGCACCGGCAAAACCACCCTCTGCCACAATTTTTTAAAGGAGCTGAATTCGGGGATCGATTTCGCCTATCTGTTTCATCCCTGTTCCGGCGACGTGGAGCTGATGCAGTCCATCAACGCCGAATTCGGCCTGCCGTCGCAGAACCGGAACAAAAACGAACTGTTGCATCATCTCAGGCAGTTCCTCATCAAAAAGAAAAACGAGGGACGCGGGGTCGCCCTGGTGGTCGACGAGGCGCAGGACCTCGCGCCGGAAATGCTCGAGGAGTTGCGCATCCTGTCCAACCTGGAAACCGAGACGGATAAACTGTTGCAGATCGTGCTGATCGGCCAGCCGGAGTTGAACAAAACCCTCGGCCGGGCGCCGATGCGCCAGCTGCTGCAACGCATCAGCGCCCAGTGGGAACTGTTTCCGATGAACGTGGAAGAAACGCACGGCTATATCCAGCACCGGTTGAACGTAGCGGGCGGCAAAGGCAAGGTCGCTTTCAGCCGATCCGCCGCCGATGCCGTGTTCCGGGCGGCCGGCGGGATTCCCCGCTTGGTCAACCGATTGGCCGACCAGGCGCTGGCGGAAGCGCATCAACAGGGCGTGAAGAAAATCGACCACCACATCATCCGCGATGCCGAGAAGGAACAGGAAAACCTCCAGCCGCACCCCTTAAACCGCGGTGGGCTGTGGAAGCTTATGGGCGGGTTGGTGGTGATCGGCGGGCTGGCGATGACCATGATTTATTTTATGACGCAGTTTTCCTGGCCCGATCCGGTGGCGCAGGGCAACACCCTTACCCAGATGATCGAGCAGACGCCCATGGACCTGTCCCAGCCAGGCAGGCTGGTGGTCCAGCCGCCGCCCAAAACCCGTACTCTCGCTTCGGTGGGCAACCCGGCCGAACAGTCGGCGATGGGTCAAGGAGCCGCCGGGGCCGAATCCCTGTCGCACGGTTCCGAACCGGCGGTGAGCCTTTCCACTGAGGAGGAGTTGGTTAACACACTGGCGACCCTGACCGCCGGCGAAAGTAAAATCGAAGCCGCGCGCTGGGTGCTCAAACGCTGGGGCGCGTTCCGGAAAGAGACGGTGACCCTGAACCCCCGGGCCCGGGAAATTCTGAAAACCGATTACGGCCTCTCCGTGTACGAATCGAACGGCAACCTGAACCGCCTGACCACGCTCAACTACCCCGCGCTGGTGGAACTCGCACTGCCCGACGGGGGGGTGCGTTACCTGGCGCTGATGGGACTCGAGGGGGACGTCGGCGTCTTTCAATCCAATGAGACTTTGGAAATTCCGCTGACTTTGTTCGATGCGTTATGGACGCACAAGGCCTGGGTGCTGTGGAACAATTTTGAAGGCCTGCCGGGCGACATGCAGACCGGATACCAGGGAAAGTACGCCGAGTGGCTGCAGATTCAGTTGAACCGGCTGGGTTACTATAACGGGCAACCCGCGCCCCAGTACGGCCGGCGCACCGCCGACGCGGTGGCGAAGTTCCAGCGCTATTACAACCTCAAGGACCATGGCCGCCTCGACACCGAAACCAAAATGATTCTCTACAACCGCCTGCCCGCCTACCACGCCCCCAAACTCACCGGCGGATAAAAAAACCGATACCACTCACCACAGAGAGCACAGACCGCTCCGCGTGGGGCGAACGAAAATAATTCCACCCGCTGCCCAAGAGAGAATACAGCTAGGGTTTGTTTTGACCGGATCACAGAATAAAAGTCGGATTTACCACAGATAAACACCGATGAAAACCCAGATTCTTCGTCGCCTGCGACTCCTCAGAATGACAACCCACATCCAATTTGTCATCCTGAGCGCCAGTGAAGGATCTAAGTTTTAATATTTTCTCTGTGGGCTTTGTGCCCTCTGTGGTGCAGGCTTTTCGGGAATTCAGGATTCGATGCGGCCGATGTCGATTTTGCGCATGAAGATTTGGAGGGTGCCGGAACCGTAGAGTAAAACTGCGAGGTCTTCCAATCCGTCCTTGTTGAAGTCGGCGCCGACGATGGCGCGCGGTTGGCGTCCCACCGGATAATTGAAATGCGGAAAGATGAACGATCCATCGCCGCGCCCCTGCAGTAACGAGATATCGCCGTCGCGCACATTGGCGACGATGAGGTCGATCGTTTTATCGCCGGTGAATTCCCCCGGCACGATGTAGCCCGG
>CAYPKH010000298.1:0-2976 GCA_964411245.1 uncultured Nitrospina sp. | reverse complement strand
CGGTGCGCAACTGACGCAGTTCCTCGCCGGGGCCGACGGTGGCGATGCGGCTTTCAAACTCTTTCTGGTATTGTTTGATTTTTTCGATCATGTGCCGGATTCAGGAAAGAGAGGCTTAAACAAAAAAAGCCTGATCCCCGGGGGGAATCAGGCCGATTGAAACTTCATTTCGAATGGGGGCCGCCCATGGCAGGAGTATCCCCATGGTCAACTGCTCAACTGAGCCCGGGCGGTGTCCATCAAGGCTTTGAAGGAATGCTCATTGTGGATGGCCATATCGGAAATCACTTTCCGGTCGAGTTCGACATGGGCTTTTCTGAGGCCGTGCATGAACTGGCTGTAGGTCATCCCGTCGGCGCGGACGGCGGCATTGATGCGGGCGATCCACAACCGCCGGAAATCCCGCTTGCGCGCGCGCCGGTCCCGATAGGCATAGAGCAACGCTTTTTCCACCGACTCCCGCGCCTTGCGGAACACTCGGCTGCGTACGCTGCGGAACCCCTTGGCCATGCGGAGAACTTTTTTCCTTCTCCTGCGCGACACGGTTCCATTGATTGCTCTGGACATGAATCTCTCCTGTTAATACGGCAGAAGCGTGTGAATACGTTTGGCGTCCGCGGGTTTAAGGATCCGGCTCCGCCGTAAATTCCGCTTTTTTTTGGTCGTTTTGCTGGTCAGGATGTGGCTGGTGAAGGCGGAATTTCGCTTGATTTTACCGGTGGCGGTTTTCCGGAAACGTTTGGCCGCACCCCTGTTGGTTTTCATTTTAGGCATTGTCTAATCTCCAGCGGAAACCGGGCATCATACCTGAAGAACCCTGCGGAGTCAACTCTTTGCTTCCGTGGCGCTTTTGGTTTCCTTCTTGTTCCCCTTGGGGACCAAAATCATGGTCAGATGCCGTCCCTCCTGCTTCGGGGTTTGTTCGATGACGCCGATATCTTCCACCGCTTCGGCGACACGCTGAAGGACCTTTGCGCCGCCGGTCCGGTGGACGATTTCACGGCCCTTGAAAAAGATCACCACTTTGGCTTTGTCCCCGGCCTCCAGGAACCGGTGCACGTGCTTGACCTTGAAATCGAAGTCGTGCTGGTCAGTATTGGGCCGGAACTTGACCTCCTTGACGTGGGTAACCTTTTGATTTTTCTTGGCTTCGTGGGCCCGCTTGCTTTGTTTGTATTTGTGTTTGCCCCAATCCATGATGCGGCAAACCGGCGGGTTGGCATTCGGTGACACTTCGACCAAATCCAAATCCTGATCCTGGGCCAAGGCGATGGCCTCGCGGGTGGGAAAATTGCCCAACTGCTCCCCGTCCGTGCCAATAACGGTGACTTCCTGGACACGGATCATCTGGTTCACTCTTTGTCTCTTAATTTAATGGTCTCCTTGTTTAGAATTATTCGGAATCGACCGCTTTGGTGTCGATCAGTTGATTCAGCTCATTGAGGAAATCGTCCACGGGCATCACCCGGGTTTCCTTGGATTTGCGTTTCCTCACCGCCACGGTTTTGGCCTGCACTTCCTGGTCGCCCAAAACCAGCATGTAGGGGATTTTATTGAGTTGAGCTGCCCTTATCTTGAACCCAATCTTTTCATTTCGCAAGTCTTTTTCAACGCGGATACCCTCTTCGCTCAGTCGCGAAGCCACTTCCTCGGTGTATGGGATTTGGTTGTCGGTAATCGGCAGCAGAATCACCTGCACCGGGGCCAGCCATACCGGGAACGCCCCGGCGTAATGCTCGATCAGGCACCCGAAGAACCGCTCCAGCGAGCCCATGAGCGCACGGTGGATCATGATCGGCCGGTGCTTGTTGCTGTCCTCGCCGATATAGGTCATCTTGAACCGCTCCGGCAGGTTGAAGTCGACCTGGATGGTGGAGACCTGCCAATACCGGTTGAGGCTGTCCTTGATCTTGATGTCGATCTTGGGTCCGTAGAAAACGCCCTCGCCGGGGTCCTCCTCGTACGGCACCTCGGACCGCTTGAGCGCTGCCGCCAGCGCCGCCGTCGCCGTTTCCCAGTCCTCGTCGGAGCCCACGGATTTTTCCGGTCGGGTGCTCAAAAACACCTTGTACTCCCGGAACCCGAACGAGCGCAGAATGTACAACACGAATTTGAGAACCTTGGCGACTTCGTCCTCCAGCTGGTCCTGACGGCAGAACAGATGGGCGTCGTCCTGGGTGAACCCGCGCACGCGCAACAAGCCGTGCATGACACCGGAGCGCTCGTAGCGGTACACCGTGCCCAGCTCCGCCCAGCGCAGGGGCAGATCGCGGTAACTGCGCAGGCGGGTTTTGTAAATCTGGATATGGAACGGGCAGTTCATCGGCTTCATGATGTATTCCTTGCCCTCGATCTCCATCGGCGAAAAAATATTTTCCTTATAGAACTCCATATGCCCGCTGGTTTTCCACAGATCGATCTTGGCGGTGTGCGGCGTGTACACCAGTTCGTAGCCGTTGTTGTAATGCTCCTGCTTCCAGAACTCCTCTATGAGGTAGCGGATGCGCGCGCCCTTGGGATGCCACAGGATCAGCCCCGGCCCGACCTCCTCCGACATCGAGTACAGGTCCAGCTCCTTGCCGAGCTTGCGGTGATCGCGCTTCTTGGCTTCCTCCAGGCGGTGGAGGTAGCCCTTCAATTCCTTTTTGTCGTGCCAGGCGGTGCCGTAGATGCGTTGCAGAACCGGGTTGCGCTCGTCGCCGCGCCAGTAGGCGGCGGACGCGTGCAACAGTTTGAACACCTTGAGGTCCTTCGTGTTATCCACATGCGGGCCGCGGCACAGGTCGGTGAAATCGCCCTGCGTGTAGGCGGAAATGATTTCACCGTCGGTGAAATCCTCGATGATCTCCACCTTGAAGTTTTCACCCATTTCATGGAACATGTTCTTCGCGGACTCGGGCGATAGCTCGATGCGCTTGATCTCCAGCGCGTCGTTGGCGATTTTGTGCATCCGCTGCTCGATCTTTTCCAAATCCT
>CAYPKH010000297.1:0-2978 GCA_964411245.1 uncultured Nitrospina sp. | reverse complement strand
GTTCCCGCTTACAGTGAATGCCCTCAGTGCCATGAGATTAAACGGCCTCACCATGTTTGTCCTCACTGTGGATACTATAAGGATAAAGAAATCTTGGAGGTCGAAGCCGTCTGAAGTATCCATTGATTCCAATCCAGATCGACCGGTGTGTTTGAATTTTAACCATTGAATGGGGTTAAGCCTTTTCACGAATAAAATGTCCGGGCGCTATTTGGCAATCTCAATCCCTCCAATTCAATTCTCGTAACGCAATTGGCGGATCCCGTTTGAACCTTCCGGAGGAAAAAAATCGAAAATGAAAATAGCTGTTGACGCAATGGGGGGCGACCATGCTCCGCAAGCCATTGTCGAAGGGGCTGTGTTGGCGGCTCGGGAATTTAATATTCCCATTATCCTTATCGGGATTTCGCATCGGGTTCATCAGGAGTTGGAGAAATTCGAAGACTGGAAAAAACTGGGCCTCGAGGTGGAGCATGCTGATGAAGTGGTGGAAATGGCTGACATCCCCAGCAAGGTGGTCCGGTCGAAACGAAAGTCTTCCATCAAAATCGGGCTGGACCTGGTTAAAAATGGCGAGGCTTCGGCCTTTGTCAGCGCCGGCAACACCGGAGCGGTGCTCGCCTATTCAACCATTATTTTACGTCCGCTCAAGGGCGTGGACCGGCCGGCGATTGCGATTCAGCTGCCGACCACCAAAGGCTCTTCCATTCTTCTGGATGCCGGGGCCAATGTCGATTGCAAAACCAACCAGTTGTTTCAGTTCGGCATCATGGGCCATGCCTATGCCAAATACATTCTGGGTAACGACAACCCTCGGGTGGGACTGCTGAATATCGGTGAGGAGGACAGTAAGGGCAACGAGACCACCAAGGAGGCCTTCAAGTTGCTCAAGAAAAGCCATATCAACTTTACCGGCAATATTGAAGGGAAGGAAGTCTACCGGGGTAACGTCGACGTGATCGTCTGCGATGGTTTTACCGGAAACGTGGCGCTCAAAATCAGCGAAAGCCTGGCCGAGATGATTGGTACCAGCCTGAAAAATCTGTTCACCACCGGAATGACCACCAGGCTGAGCTACATGTTGCTGAAGCCCCATTTGGCGGAATTGGAAAAGAAGGTCGACTATTCGGAAAAAGGCGGGGCGCCGCTTCTGGGAATCAATGGCGTATGCATCATTGCGCACGGCAGTTCCAGCCCCAAAGCCATCAAAAATGCGATTCGCCGGGCTCATGAATTCATCGAGAAAAGAATCAATGAGCATATTTGCGAGGACATCGAAAACAATTTGGACGGCAAGGGCTCGCTCTGGCAGCATATCAAGGAAATCGTGACTGGCTCGGAGGCCGAATCCCCAGGTCCATCTCAAACGTCTGAAGATAGAACCGATCCTTCAAAAGAATAATCATCCGGGCTTTTCAGTCCAACGATCCAACTCGAACGGCGCATGAACAAACCTTCACTCTATCAAGCGGAAATCGTGGGAACCGGTATTTATCTCCCCGAAAAAGTTCTGACCAACGCCGACCTTGAAAAATCTCTGGATACCTCGGACGAGTGGATTTTCACCCGTACGGGTATTCAGGAGAGACGTATTGCACAAAAAGACGAGTCGTCTTCCACTCTGGGGGCTCACGCGGCCCGAAATGCCCTGAACCAGGCGGGACTGACGCCGGAAGAATTGGAGTTGATTATCGTGTGCACGTCCACTCCGGATGTGCTGTACCCCTCCACTGCCTGCTTTATCCAAAAGATCATGGGTGCCTCTAAAGCGGCGGCGTATGATATTTCCGCCGTATGTTCCGGTTTTGTGTTCGGGTTGTCCATTGCCGAGCAGTACCTTAAAAGCGGCCGATATGAAAATGTCATGGTGATCGGAACCGAAGTCAATTCCCGGATCATGGACTGGACCGACCGCGCCACCTGTGTGTTGTTCGGAGATGGAGCCGGCGCCGCCCTGTTAAAACGAACCGAACGCGGGGAGCCGGTGGGCCTTCTCTCCACCCACATTTATTCCGACGGCAATCATACCGACACGTTGATCGTTCCCGGCGGTATCGGGCGGGAATCCGTAAACCACGAGGCCGTCGACAACAAGATGTATTGTGTGAAAATGGCGGGACAATCGACCTTTAAAATGGCGGTGAAGCGCATGAGTGAAGTTTCAAGGGAATGTCTGGCGTTTAACGGGTTGTCAACGGATGATGTCGACTTGGTGGTGCCTCACCAGGCCAACCGGCGCATCATTGAAACCATTGCCGAAAAAATGGAAATGAGCATCGATAAATTTTTTATCAACATTCATAAATACGGAAATACCAGCGCCGCTTCAATTCCTATTGCGTTGCATGAAGCGCGCGAGTGCGGAAAAATTCAATCCGGAAATTTGAGCCTGCTCACCGTACTGGGTGCAGGCCTGACGTGGGGAGCGGCGGCGATACGATGGTAAAAACGGTTTTTGTGTTTCCCGGCCAGGGATCGCAGTTTGTGGGCATGGGAAAAGAATTTTATGATACAGATCCGGAATGCCGGGCCCTGTTCGATGAAGCGGGCGAGGTGCTGGGACAGGACATCGCCGACATCTGTTTCAACGGACCGGAGGAGACGTTAAAATTGACGGAGAACACCCAGCCGGCGCTGTTGATCCACAGTAGTATTGCCTTGAAAAGGTTGAGGGAAAATGATATAGATTGCACCATGGCGGCGGGCCATAGCCTGGGTGAATTTTCCGCGCTGGTTGCGGCGGGAGGCCTTAAGTTTCGAGATGCCGTTCACCTGGTTCGCCAGCGTGGCCGCTTTATGCAGGAAGCCGTACCCGTGGGGGTCGGCGGCATGGCGGCCATCATCGGTATGCCCCTGGAGAAAATCCAGGAACTCTGCAACGAAGTTTCTAAAAACGGTAAAATCGTTCAACCGGCCAACCTGAACAGTCCTGAACAAATTGTCATCGCAGGTCACAAAGAATCGGTGGAAAGCGTGTC
>CAYPKH010000296.1:0-3007 GCA_964411245.1 uncultured Nitrospina sp. | reverse complement strand
GTGTGAATGTATGCAAACTGATTTCCCATTGAAAGATTGCTGCTTATTCTTTTGCAGGTGCGGGTATTAAATTTACATTTCCAGCAGGGGGCCTTTTGCGGGGCTAGAATTCCATTTACATTTACAAAATTCGTCACTTTTTGACAAAAAAGTGACCATTGATATACACTTATCGGGAATTCGGTAAAACTGCGGTAAATGTAAAATTATAGGGTTCGAATAGAAAATTCAACACTATAGAGGACACAGAGAAAACTGGAAAAGGGAGCAAGGAACAGGGAACACGGAAAACCCTGGAGAAAGGTAATCTAAATAACTCCTCCCCTTACCAAGGGGACCTTTGCATAAGGGGTTGATTTTATTTTGTATTTACCTCAGAAATGGGGCAACGACTTAAAACACAGATTCTTCGTCGCTATCGCTCCTCAGAATGACAAAGAAACGTTAAAATGGTCATCCTGAGTCCTTCGCTTCGCTCGAGGATAAACTCCGCGAAGGATCTGTGTTTTCGAAAAATACAAAGATTCATTTTCAGCAGACTGTCCTGAGCCCTTCGGCAGGCTCAGGACAGGCTTTGTCGAAGGCTAACACGCGGGGATCAGGCTCGGAAAGCGAAACTCAAAAAGTGAGAATCGATGGAAGACAACCAGAAAAAAGAACCGAGAAAACCGCGCCGGGAAAACCTCATTTTCACCATCTGGGTGGCCACCGGCTACGTCGTCCTGGTCATCACCATGATTGGCTGGATGGTCTATATGGAATTTTTCATGTGAATAGGGGTTAGACAGGATAACAGGATCGACAGGAAAAGTTTCACCGCAGAGGACTCTGAGGCCGCAGAGTTTTTGCTTGTCACCCTGAGCCTGTCGAAGGGTGGCCCCATCGGTGTTTATCTATGTTTCCTTCGACAGGCTCAGGGTGACATAAAGGAAGAATCCCCCTAGCCCCCTTTACAAGGGGGGGGGGGCAGAATCTTTCATCGGTGGTGAAAATTAGAGGTGGGAATTGTGGGGCAGGGCCAAATTTAGATATTTGCCGCGTTCGCCGACCATCAGGCGTTTGTCTTCCAAATCCTTGATGATGTCTTCCAGTTCGGCGCGCTCTACGGTCTCTCCTGTTTCCTTTAGATGCGCCTGTATCTGATCCAGATTTCGCGGCGCCTCGTTGCAGAACGCAAAGGCTTTGCCCGCCGCTCCCTCCAGCCTCAGTTTCACCGGTTGCTCTGCCGACCGCTCGTCGTACACGGTGACGAAGTCCATCGACTTGGTGAACATCAGATAAGGAAGGTTCTCGGATTGATGCCGCTCTTTCCAATAGGCCACGGTCTGTTGCAATTCTTCCACCAGGGCCGGGTCGATTTTCAGGTCGGTCTCGAATTCAAAGTCGTAGGACACTTTCATGAGGTCAATCGATTCACCATCATACACATAAGGATAAGCCTCGCCGGGACCGGTGATGCGGATGCCGTACTGGTCGGGCCGAGTGAAGTAAGGACTGAACCGTTCCAGCCAGATATCGCCGACGGAGATCGGCGGTTGCAGGTGGGTGAGTGATTGGATCAGGTCGATCTGCTGGCGGTAGTCGGCGTCGGTTTCCTGCGGGAAACCGGTCAAAATGCTCCAGGTGACTTCCATGCCATAATACAGGGCCCACTTCAGGCAGAAAATATTCTGGAGCGGGCGCACGCCCTTGTCCATTTCCTGCAGTTGGTTGGCGCTGAAACTTTCGATGCCGGGCTGGATCACATTCACCCCGCCGTGAGCCAGGTTGCGGATTTGCTCTTTATTGAGATTGCTTTTCACCTCAATGAAAAACTGCAGGTCGTAATTGTTCTTCGCGAACTCCCCGAACAAGCCGTCGATGTATTTCATCTCCAGGATGTTGTCCACCAGCCGGAACCGGTAGCTGTTGTAGCGTTTGGACAGGTCGGCCAGATCGGCGTGGACCTGCTCCAGGGACCGCGCCCTGAACTCCATGGTCGAGGCGTTGAGGCCGCAAAAAGTACAGTGATGCTTCTCTCCCCACCAGCAACCCCGCGCCGTCTCGTACAGGATGATCGGATTGTCCAGCAGGGGGGACTGGGGATCGATCTCCCGGATCTGCTCGATGTAATCGTCGTAATCCGGCGGGCCGTACTTCTTGAAATCGGTAAAATTCTCCAGGTTCTCCTCGAAGCGAAGGTCGCCGTCCACCCGATGAATCACCCCTTTGGGAATCGGGCTGCCCGACTCCATAGCCTCCATCAATCCGGGGAGGACGTGTTCCGCCTCGCCGGAGACGACGTAGTCGATCCACTCGAATACGCGAAAATATTCGTGGCCCATTTCCGAATCGAAGTTGGACCCGCCAAACAGGATTTTTATGGAGGGGTATTTTTCCTTGATCAGCTTGGCGAGGGTGACGCTGGCGATGTTCTGGTTAAAGGTCGAGGTGAAGCCCACCACCCCGTATTCCCCCCAGTTTATGGACTCTACCGCCCAATGGAGGAATTCCGGGACCATTTTGGTTTTGACGTCGTGCAGGAACGATTCCGACCGGTTAATGGTGCGGCTGATATTCTGAAGATGGGATTTGAAATGGTCCGCGTATTCCTGATTTCCCCGGGATTTTCCGAACAGCATGTGGGAGAACAGCCATTCGCCGATCAGAAACCGTTCCTCGCACAGCTTGTTGTAGACTTCCAGATCGATCTGGTGGGCAAAATGGAGGTTCAGGTAGAAGCTTTTCACGTCGTGGCCGTGCGTTTTCAGCAGGGTCGAAAGCGTCCCCAGCTGGATGGACGGGTACACGTGAAAGCCGAACGGCATATTGACTAATGCGACTTTTGAAGACATGGCCATAATCTTATCAATTCATATAGGGCAATTCATTAAAAAGTTGTAGGCTTCGACGGTAAAGGGTCATGCGCTTTCTGCTTCATAACCCCATCTGGATCGGGTTCCCCGATCCTTCCTCCCTTTGGTAAGGAGAGGATCAAGCAGGGGTTTAGGAAAGCACTTTTTTCACC
>CAYPKH010000295.1:0-3015 GCA_964411245.1 uncultured Nitrospina sp. | reverse complement strand
CTCGGCGAATGCCCGCCGGGCTTTTTTTGCCCGCTTCAGGGCCTGACTCTTAATCCGCACTCTCCTCCATCCCGGAAAAAAAAGAGCCTCCTTAAAACTACAGGCCTATATTTATAGTTGGAGGGGCTTAGCATGATCCCCTGACGCCTGTTATGGAAGGGAGAAGGCCATGAAAAAAAACTCGGTAATTAAAACAGTTCAGGAACATCTCCAACTCCACAAAAACAAGGAAAATATGGATCACTTTAAGAGGCAAATCCGGATTACCGGCGTCGATATTCCCGGATTCGGCGGGCACTACCCATCCCTGGCAGAAAAAGGCCCGATGGGAAGGCGACCGGCGCAGGGCACCGGAGACCCTGGCAGTCATCCCGATCCCTGCTTCTGGAACCGCGGAGGCGGACGCTGGTTTCACTCGAAGCGAAGAGGCGGCCGGGTGGGCCGGCAGAGGGAACGAGCCCTTCCCAGAGCCCCTTTCCCGGACTAAAACAAAGGCCTTTGAGAACTTCCAAGATTTAGGCCGGGCCCCTTTATTTGCATAAACCGTGCGGGAAATGCCTTGAAAGCATTGAGTTAAAAAGGTTTTGGTGTTGTAAGGGTTCCCCTGCCAATAATTCTATTTACATCTCCTTTAAAATCATAATAATAGATAGAGACGGGTTTGAATGGCTGAAAACGGAAAAAACATTTAATTCAACGGACCTGCGGGGCAGACATCATGGACTCTTTGGATTATCACCAAATCAAAGGCTACTGCCGGGAAGCGTTGGAAATTTCCGACGAATACGGAGTGCATGACGGCCTGGTCTATTTGATCGGCGAAAAATTCTGCCCACTCATTGTTGCGGTGAAGCAGGCCGAGTCCAAAGTCAAGTACCTGTACCATTCCGACGAAAAAGAGACCGCCCACAATGGTCTTAGCAAAAACCATCCTTCGGTTCGGGAAAGTTATTCACTGACGGTCGAAACCACCTATCAGAAATCCCTGGAGCGGCTGGAGGTTTTAAAGCATTTGCGGAACGATTTCATTTTGGAAATCAAAGAGGCGTTCGAGCTTTCCGATATTCAGGATTTCCTGGAATCCTATCCCCGGTTGGGTTTTAAAGACAAAAAACAGCCTTTTTGGGAACAGGCTCTAGAAGAAGGGGACGCCGACAGCCTCGAGTACGAGGATATTTTGTCGGAGGTGGACGATATCTTCATGGTGCAGGAAATCAAAAAATACTTTTTCTGATTCCCGGTTGTGAACCGGGCAATCGGCTGCTCCCCTTGTGAAACCCTTCACCGGATTCCTGTCTTATCCGGTTCCCTGTGGTGCCATGAAGTCAAAACTCAACCAGCCGACCCGCCTGATCCTCGCCTTTGTTATTCTCTGTGTCATGACGGGTGGCATTTTATTCACGGGACCCGGTTTCAATTTCGCCCTGCAGGTGATCATCGCTTCATTGATGCTGTTTTTCCTGTTCTGGCTGATCACCTGAGTTATCGCATCAACAGTAAAACCAACACCCCCAGCCCCGCCAGCACCGCGATGCCGAAAGCGATCCAAACCTGTTGTTGCGCCTTTGCAACGCCTGCGCGGGTCGTTTCCCGGATATCTTTAAGAGAACCCTGGACCTCGTCGCGAACCGCATCGCCGAGCTTCGCCCGCAACTCCACCATACCCTGACCCACCTGCTCCCGGACCGTGCCTTCCAACGCCCCCAGAAGTTTCTGGTTTAAAGCGTCGGACTTTTTATCGATTTCCCTCTGTACCATTTCCCGCGCTTCGAATTTCATTTCATCCATCTGGTGGCGGATCACGTCCAGCCGTTCCTGAATGATTTTTTCCAGCTTGGGTTCAATATTCTCCTGGATGCGCTCCAGGCTGTCGCGCGCATTCTGAATCGCTTCGTGGAGGCTTTCTTCAATCTCCTCCTCCAGCGCTTCCTTGCGCGATTCCACATGCTCGGATAACAGCACGGTTTTTTCCTTGAGCTCGGATAACATCTTCAGCGTTTCCCGGGCGCGCTGTTCGTCTTCGGGTGAAAAGGTCGTCATAAAGATCCAGAGTTAAAAAGGTGGATTGATATGAGTGTTCATCGCCGCTATCGATTCACAAAAAGAAAAATTTTGCTGAAATCATACTCCATTCCCCGGCAAAAGTATCCCCACCGGACGTTCCTTGACAACCCTACGCCCCCGGGTTACAGTTTATAATATATTGATTTTAAAGGAGTCTTCCTTGCAGGAATGGATCGAAAAATTCAACCAGTATCTGGTGGCGGGAAAAAACGCCTCGGAGAACACGGTGGCCGGCTATCTCAACGACCTCCAACAGTTTTCCGCATTTTTAAAGGAGTCGGGGCACGCCTGCAATTCAAAGAAAATTGTCGACATCAAACAGATCGACCGCCTCGCCCTCCGCTCTTTCATGGCCCACCTGCATGCGAAGGGTTTTACCGGAACCACCATGAACCGCAAGCTGTCCTCGCTCCGATCGTTTTTCAAATTTCTCTGCCGCGAAGGATACCTCAAGAATAACGTGGCCAAATCCATACCCGCTCCCAAAAAGGAAAACTATCTCCCCTCTTTTTTATCGGTGGATGACATCTTCCGACTGGTGGAATTGCCTGAACACGGCACCTATATCGGGTCGAGGGACCGCGCCATCCTCGAAATGTTTTACAGCACCGGAATGCGAATCAACGAGCTGGTGACCTTGCAGACGGATTTCATTCATCTCGAAAGTCGCCGGGTCAAGGTGCTGGGAAAGGGTAAAAAGGAACGATGGTTGCCGCTGGGGAAAAAAGCTATTGCGGCGCTCGATGATTATCTGATCCGGAGGCAGATCCTGATCCAGACGAAAAAGCCGGACCCGGCACCCACAGCGGTCTTTTTAAATACACGGGGAGGCGGCTTGACCGCACGGGGCGTCCGCAAAATCGTCGGAAGCTATCTCAATCAACTGGCAACGGGGCGCTATTCACCGCATTCGCTCCGCCATTCCTTCGCCACCCACCTGCTGGAAGGCGG
>CAYPKH010000294.1:0-3019 GCA_964411245.1 uncultured Nitrospina sp. | reverse complement strand
ATTTATGAGTTTTACGCCACCCCTAATGGAGCTCTTTTATTTTGTGGGGGAGGACTACAAGGTCAAGGTCACTTATGACGAGAATGGCAAGGTGGTTTCCTCTTCCCAACCGATCCCCGATTGAACCCTCTTAAGTGGAACAACGCACGCAATGAATCCCCAGGAACCCCACATTGAATTTCTGGATCCGCGGTTCGAGCCTTCGCAATGGGTTCCCGCGACCCGCAAGCGAATGGCGCTGGTGGTGTATATCGATTGGATCTTTTTCAGCGTTTTTGTGGGACTGGTCAATTATGCCGCGCTGACCCTGAATCCGGGATGGACTCAATTTTCGTTTCCCGTCCAGATCATGTCCTTCCTCGCACTCGAGCTGGTCTTTTGCCGGATTGATCTGCCTTCTCCCGGTAGCCACATGCTGAGCATCCCATTGGTAAAGTTGCGGGTTCACGATTCCCGCCGGTCCCGCATTCTCAATAACCGCCTGCCGATGGTGGACCGCCGGATCAAAACCGGCGAGTCCTGGTTGACAATGATCCTCGCCACACTCCTGCTGAACGAAGGCGCCAAGGGCCTCATCCGCTGGACAATGTGGACACCGCCGCCTCCACTGTTTGGTATGGAAGTTTCCGATCCCGTCGGAATTACAGCCCTGGTATTGATGGGAGCGGCGGAATGTATTCTGGGCTATCTGGTTTTCAAACTCCGGCCCAGCGCGTTGTTTCTTGGACTGGGATATTTCATACTACACTTGGCCTCCACTGTTCTGAGCTGGGAGTTGTGGGATCCCTGGATCAGGGAGTACACATTACGCCGAAGAGATTTTCAGGGCTTGCCCATCCGCGACGGAGAAATTGAATTTCTCCAGAATATCACTCCGGAATTCCAGGTCGCAGCCATCATCGGCTACCTTCTGGCTTTGTTGATCACCCGGAAGCGGTTGAAATACAAAGCCTCTCAAACCCGCTTTTTGCAATAAATTGGCAATTTATGCCCCTGTCCTATTGACCCCTCCAATAATCTTCATTCAAGGAGAAGTCTGGGCTATCTTTGATGGCTTTGACACTGGTTGAGACATATATTTCTGGGAAGGAGGGGGTTTCGTATGAATGGAACATCGGCATTTTCAGAAAATTATGTAAAGGCGAGGGAGCGATTCATTGCGGCAGCTAACGGCCTCGGGTACCAGCTTGAGCAATATTCAATTGGGAAAAAGGGTCCGGACGGGGAGGACCTTACCATTGACCTCGCGCGTTTAGGTGAAGAGAATCCGAGCCGGGTGGTTGTGGTATCAAGTGGGCTCCATGGCGTTGAAGCTTTCTTCGGTTCGGCGGTGCAATTGGTTTTGATGGATGGTCTCCTGCGCAATTGGAGCCCGTCTCCTTCGACGGCTATAGTTCTTTTGCACGCATTGAATCCCTTCGGGTTCGCTTGGCTTCGCCGTTTTAATGAAGAAAATGTTGATTTAAATCGGAACTTTCTTTTAGAGAAGGAGGAATACTCAGGAAGCCCAAAAAAGTATGTAGAATTAAACAATTGGCTTAACCCTAAAGGAGTTTTACCTCCGGTGAGTCTTTTTTTCCCTGAAGCCTTATGGCATATATTTCGAAACGGTCTCCCCGCCATGAAGGATGTGATCGCTGGAGGTCAGTATGATTTTCCAGAGGGGCTTTTCTTCGGGGGCCAAGGGCCATCGGTGACCATGCAGATATTGGATGAGCGCTTGCCCCAATGGATCGGTAAGGCCAAAGACGTGCTTCACATCGATTTACATACTGGCCTTGGTCGTTGGGGGACTTACAAATTGCTTGTTGACCAAGCCAGCGGCTCGGAATATTGGAAGCTCTTTGCAAGTCAATTCCCCGATAAAGAGATTCAAAAATTTGAAACAGGAACAGGGGTCGCTTACCAGATCAAAGGAAGCTTCCCATCATGGTGCCGCCTCCGGTTCCCCAACTGCAACTATGACCTTGTTGGCTGTGAAGTAGGAACTTATAATGTGATCAAAGTATTAGCTGCTCTTAGAGCTGAAAACCGGGCGCATCAATTTGGCGATTCCAGTGCTTCATGGGTTAAACAGGCCAAACAGCGGCTCATGGAAACTTTTGCCCCGGCTGATCCCGATTGGCGTAATATTGTCGTGAAGCATGGGGTAAAGGTGGCGGAAAAGGCAATAGAGATCCTGTTAGGTGCAAAAACTTAGATTTCATCTTACTGGCGATGTTAGATCATATCGTAACTGTTACAAATTAATGGAATTTCAGGGCCGCCCGGTCCGGCGGGACCAGATTGAATTTTTCCAGGACCTCGTTCCGGAAATTCTGGTGGCCGCGATCATCGGCTACCTGATCGCTCTGGTGATAGCCCGCAAGCACTTGAAAATAAGGTTGCTCTAACCCCTAAAAAAACAAAAACTAGGGCCATTTGAGGCCCCTGCCCTATTGACCCACCCCCTAAAAAACGTATATGCTAAGCGGCAATTGGTTGAATACACATTACCGTCGCGAAGCAGGGAATCCAGGCTCCCCCGGAAATTTCCGGACCAGGGAACGCCTGCCAGGATGATTTCGACATTTATAACCCGTTAGGAGATCACCATGAAGAAATTGAACGTACTGGGATTGCTGGGATTAATCATGGGCCTGGTCCTTATGGTTCCGGCTTTGTCGCAGGCCGACCCTAGCAAAGGCGATCCTTGTGCGCATCACAAAGATCTTGATCAATTGAATCTGTGCCGCGCCTTTGAAATCGACAAGGCCAAAACCGCCGAGCAGAAAAAAGACCGCTATAAGAATAAAAACCACAGCACTTATTACTGCTCTCTCATTAAAGACCGGGAACTCCAAAAATTCTGTTTTGCGGTGGCGAGCCAGACCAAATCCGGATGCGCCAATATTGTGGACGCCAAGCTGGAAAAGGAATGCAACGCCAAAATCAAGTAACCCGCTGTTCCGCTTTTCCAATGCCTGCCGGGCTTTTTTTGCCCGCTTCAGGGCCTGACTCTTAATCCGCACTCTCCTCC
>CAYPKH010000293.1:0-3070 GCA_964411245.1 uncultured Nitrospina sp. | reverse complement strand
ATCGAAAGCCGCCTGGTATTTTCCTTCGTCGACAACTTTTTTGGCGGCACGGGAACCTCGGATATCAATATCCTGGGCCGGGATTTCAGCGCCATTGAAATCCGCATGACCCGGAACGTGGTCCAGACCGCGCTGGAGGATTGGGAGCGCGCCTGGAAAACGGTGCAACCCTTGAGCTGTTCCTATGTCCGCTCCGAGGTCAATCCGCAGTTTGCGGCGATTGTACCTCCCACGGATGTGGTGCTGGTTATCGTATTCGATATCGAAATGGAAAACTCTTCCGGCACGGTGACCATCTGTATTCCCTATTCCATGATCGAACCCATCATCAACAAACTCAAAGCCAACTTCCAGAGCGAACAGATGGAAGTGGACCAGGTATGGATCAACCGCCTGCGCGGCGAGTTGATGCAGACCGAGGTCGAACTGGTGGCGGAGTTGGGGCAGGTTCAAATCACTCCCAAGGATATACTGGGACTTAAGGTGGGCGATCTGATGATGCTGGGCAAGGATGTGTCGGACCCTCTGCACATCAGCATCGAAGGGACCAAAAAATTCCGAGGCTACTCCGGTGTCTCGCGAGGTATGAAAGCCGTTCAAATTACGCAAGTTCTTCAAAAGGATTAATCGTTATGGCTGAACATCAGGACGACCTGGAAGCATTGGAAGATATCGATAACCTGGACCAGATCAAGGAGGGGCAGTCCGGTACCGGGGAGTTGACCTCGACGGAAACCAAAAACCTGGATTTGATCCTGGATATTCCGCTGACCGTGACCGTGGAATTGGGCCGGTCAAAATTGCTGATCAACGATTTGCTGCAACTGGGCCAGGGCTCGGTAATCGAATTGACGAAGCTGGTGGGCGAACCGCTGGAAGTGCTGGTCAACAACAAGCTGGTGGCCCGCGGCGAAGTGGTCGTCGTCAACGACAAATTCGGCGTCCGCCTGACCGATATCGTCTCCCCGATGGAGCGGGTCCAGTCCCTCACCTGACCCCTCCCGTTTCTTGGAGGGTCCCTTCAACCTCCCCGGGGAGGGCCTCTATCCGGCGCCCCATTCCCCCCGCGACTCCTTTATTCATAACCACTCAACCGCATTCTCCCATTTAAAACCGCCACTATCAGGCCATTTCGGTACGGCCTTTGCAATTTCACTCTAAAGATCATTGGTGTCGGTATTTTTGACGCTATCCGTTCGCCCGATTCAAGAGGTGGGTATGATAAGAATTGCAGGAGTCGCCGCAGCAAGCCTGGGCTGTGTTGTGTTCTGGACCAGTCTGGCGGTCGGTGCGGAGAGGCTTTCAAGCTACAACTTTTTGCGGGATGTGTCCGTGGACCGCCAGTCCGGGGAATTGGTGATTCAGCTGAGATTCCGAAGACCGCCCGTTCATTATCAGGGGCCGGATTTTTTCAAGAAATCCATTCAAATTGATTTTCCATCCACCTATGTCGATCCGGCCAAGCAATATTTCGATACCGGCGATGACACGGTCCAACAAGTGTATGTTTCGCAGTTTGATTCCCAGCGGCTTCGACTGCGCCTGATCCTGGCTCCCGGAGCCCCGAACCTCAAAAATCGTACGGTTGTGGAGCAAGTAGGAAACATATTGCGTATTCGCATCGCCCCTGGGCCTTCGGTTCCCATTCGTATGCCACAGGAGAAAAAGGATTCACTGGACCTTCTGTTGGCCCGGGCCTCCCTGATTCAGAAGGCCCAGACCCCCAGGACCAAAACCACTTCTGGCCAGGGAATCCCCGCCGATGTTCCTGCACCCCCGTCACCGGTGATCCAAACAACGGATGGAATCAGTCCGGCCTCCGCCGCAAAAGAAATCAAAAAAACATCTCCACCGTTGTCCCAAACTCTCGGGCAAGCGTTGAAGACGAAAGGTCCGAAAGAAACCTCTGGCTCCGACCCGTTGCCGTTGAAAACCCGGAAGGCCGGAATTCTGGATTTTGAGGACAACCTGTCCGTCGGCAAACCCGATTTGTTTTCGGCCAGTCTCAAAATGACTTACACCCTGATCCTGGTCCTCGGCCTGATATTTGTCGTTTTTTATTTGTTCAAGAAATTTGGCCTGAAGAACAGCGTTTTCGGCGGCGAAGGAAAACCCATCAAGGTGCTGTCGACCGGATTTCTGGCGCCCCGCAAAAGTATCGCGCTGGTGGAGGTGGCCGGTGAGGTTCTGGTCCTGGGGATTGCCCACGACCGCATCTCGCTTTTGGGCAACGTTCAGGATCCGGAAAAGATCGAGCGGATCAAAAGCAGTTTGCATAAAAAGGGGAGTGGAGGCAGGCCCGCCGCCACCCCAAACCCAAAAGAAAAAAAAGTGCCGCAGACTCGAAAACAGGGAGTCGACGCTTATAACAAACGCCTGGTGGCTTCCGAATCGACCAAATCGACCAATCCCTTCGGGGAGTATGTAAAACAGTTCACCGATTCACCCGAAACCGGGCAGGAGTCCACCCGGCAGGTGGCTTCGCGGGTCCGCAAAACGTTAGGGGAGATTCCGGTTTTTAAATGAAAAAGCTAGCACTCATTTTGGTTTCAGGATCCGCCTTGTGGGCGGCGGTAGCGGTTGGGGTCCCCGAGGACGCGTCCGCTATTCCGGTTCCGACCATTCAGTTTGGGATGGAGGATATCGAGGAACCGGATACCCTGTCGACCGCGCTCCAGATCATGTTCCTGTTGACCGTATTGACCCTGGCGCCATCGATCCTGATTCTAATGACGTCGTTTTCCCGGTTCGTGATCGTGCTGTCGTTTCTCAGGCAGGCCATGGGCACGCAACAGACGCCCCCGACCCAGGTGTTGATCGGTCTCGCTCTGTTTCTGACGTTCTTCGTCATGAGCCCCGTGCTCACCGAAATCAACGACAAGGCCCTGCAACCGTATTTGAACGAAGAGATCACCCAGGGCAAGGCTTTTGAAATCGCACAAGCGCCCCTTAAATCTTTTATGTTGAGGCAGACCCGGGAAAAGGATTTGGCCCTGTTCGTCAACATGGCGGAAGGTGAAAAGCCCAAGACTCTGGACGACGTCCAGATGCAGTCGGTGGTACCGGAGTT
>CAYPKH010000292.1:0-3074 GCA_964411245.1 uncultured Nitrospina sp. | reverse complement strand
ATCACGAACGTCAAGCAGACCACGCAGCGGGCGGATAAGTTTAAAGAGATCGCCGCTAAATTGGGCATCCGCGTTCAGCAGATTTACTGGCTCATCGGAGATTACGACGTGCTCAATATCGTTGAAGCGCCGGATGACCTGGCGGTCCAGGCCCTGTTGATCAGAGTGGGTGCGTGGGGCAATGTCCGCACCACCACCTTCCGGGCTTTTGATAAAAAGGAAATGGATGTTATCATTTCCAAGATGGACGATACGATCTGATCCATCTCTGGCCGCTGACAACGTTTGCAAAGGACGTAAAAAATTTATGGCTCCAAAAACGTTCCGGATGTGGCTCTTCGGTTTGTGTATAGGAGGGGGTTTTTTTGCTCCCACTATGATTTTGGGGCAGGAGGCGGGTTCTTCCCCAAACATTGCCGGTATTCATCTCAACACCCAAGGTTTCTCGCCTAGCCGGCAGTGCGGGCAGTGCCACCGGGAACTGTTCAACCAGTGGCAGCGCAGTCTTCACGCCGACTCATCCGGCAACGCGGTATTCCAGGCGGCATACATGCAGGTTTATTTTGAGCAGGGCGAGCGCGCCCGCCCCGCCTGCCTGAGTTGCCACGCCCCGGTCGCCTATTTCAACAATGATCCCAAACTCACGCAAGCCATCAGCCGCGAAGGCGTCAATTGCGACTTTTGCCACTCGATTGCGGAGGTGCTTCCCGGGACACCCGCAGGTCCCCAGTTCCGGTTTGAATTCGGCGGCGTCAAACAGGGGCCGTTGAAAAACTCAAAAAGTCCCGTCCATCAAACCCGATTCAACGATCTGTACCGGCAGTCGCTGTTCTGTAAAGGATGCCACGAGCAGAAAAGCCAGAGCGGCCTTCCGATAATCGCCACCTGGTCGGAATGGCAAGAAAGCCCTTATCCGGACAAAGGGATCACTTGCCAGAAATGCCACATGGAACCCATGCCCGGGAACATTGTTGCGGAGGGAGTTCAACAAACCCCGCGCCACCGGATCAGCAATCACGATATCGCCGCCGGCCATTCGTTGACCAAAAGGCGCCGGGCTCTGGAATTAAAAATTACCGCCATCGAAACGCATAAGAACCGGATCCGGGTTCAGGTGAATCTGACCAACACGGGTGCGGGACACAAAATGCCCACCGGACTGCCGGTCAAGAAAATCGTGTTGGAAGTGAAAATCCAGGATCAAAGCGGAGGCCAGCGTCAGATTCAGCAAAAGGTGTATCAAAAAAGAGTGGCCGATAAACAGGGCAAGGTGGTGACGAAGGTGGTGGACCTGATGCTGGGAAAAGCGACGACGGTGGTGTCGGATAACCGGATCGCGCCATTGGAAACCCGGCGCGAATCGTTCACCTTCTTTGTCGCCAATCCGGATGAACAGACGGTTTCCGCCGCCACGTATTACAGCTATACCCCGGAGATTCTGCAACCTGCCGCCATCCATATTAAATTGAACGAGGTGCAACGCCGTGTCCGATGAATTCAAAACGCAGGAAGTGAACCTGGACACCGGTACCAACCGCCGAAATTTTCTTCAGTGGACGCTGGGCGGACTGTTGTTCGGCGGCTTCGTTGTGGCGGCCAACGTGGTCCTGCGTTACCTGATGCCCCCGCCGCCCCGGTTGGAAAAGACCGGGAAGGTTTCCATTCCGGTGTCGCAAATTCCCAGAGGTTCCAGCCTCATGGTCAATTACCAGGGATCGCCCGTCCTGGCGGTGCATACGGAGCAGGGGATATCCGCCTTTTCCGCAGTGTGTACGCATTTGGGGTGCCTGGTGAAGTGGGTACCGGCGGAAAAAATTTTCTATTGCCCGTGCCACGCGGGCAAGTTCGATGCGACGGGTAAAGTGGTCGCCGGGCCGCCGCCGGAACCTCTGGCCCCCGTCAAATTCGAAATCGTTGACGATAACATTATTTTTCTCTGAGTCCATTCATGTTCAGCTGGTTGAGCGATCTCATAGACCGATTCATCGACTGGGTCCATTACCGGACAGGCATCAAGGATATCGTCAGGGAGCAGATCACCCAGTACCGGGTGCCGCCCAAACTGAACAAATGGTACTCGCTGGGCGGGCTGAGTTTGTTCATTTTCGGTCTGCAGTTGGTGACCGGCGTGCTTCTGCTGGCGTATTACGTGCCGTCCACCGAGTCGGCTTTCTCCAGCGTCCAGCGCATCATGCTGGACATTCCCTACGGCTGGCTGATCCGATTGTCGCACGCGGCGGGCTCGCACCTGATGATCATCATTATCCTGCTTCATATGGTCAGCGTCATTTTCATGGGTTCCTACAAAAAACCGAGGGAGATGACCTGGCTGTCCGGTTGCGCCCTGATCATTCTGACCCTGGCGATATGCTTCACCGGTTATCTTCTGCCATGGAGCCAGTTGTCCTACTGGGCGACAACGGTGGCGACCAGCATTCCGGAACCGATTCCGGTGATCGGTCCGTTTATCGTGAAATTGGTGCGCGGCGGCGACCACATCAACCCCGACACCTTGAACCGCTTTTTCGCTCTGCATGTTATCGTCATTCCCGCCGGCATGCTGGCCTTGGCGGGGTTTCACCTGTTCCTGGTGCGGGTATTGGGAATTTCAGGATCGCGCCCTTCAAAACCGAAAGCCGAGGAGTGAGCATGTTCAAGAAACCCAAATTTCCCCGAGGCATGCGTTTCTATCCGACGTTCGTAATGGAGGACGTGCTGGTGATTTTTATTTTCATGGCGGTGTTCTGCGGGATCGTGTTTTTCTTCCCGGGACTCATCGTGTTCGGCGACGCGAGGATACCGGCGGACCCGTTCAATACCCCCGAACACGTCAAGCCGGAATGGTATTTCCTGGCGTCCTATCAGTTCATGAAAATCATCCCGTCGGAAGTCGGCGCGCTGATTTTGATGTCGATAGCGGCTTTGCTGTTTGTGTCTCTTCCGTTTGTGGACCGGAGTGAGGAAAACAATATTTTAAAACGACCGGTTCTTCTGACGCCGGTATTGCTCTGAGTCGCCCGGTTGGTGGCACGGACGGTATGGCGTTAGCTTCCGTGACGGGCGCGGGCGAGGGA
>CAYPKH010000291.1:0-3120 GCA_964411245.1 uncultured Nitrospina sp. | reverse complement strand
GCGGCAGGCATCGGTGCGGCAGGCATTGGCGCGGGTTTGGGTGAAGGTTCCAGCCGGGCCAAGGCCAGCCCCGGTTGCCCGAGGGTGCCCGGATCGAAAAAGATGGGATTGGAAACCAGCTGATGCTGGCCGTCGACCTC
This sequence comes from uncultured Nitrospina sp., assembly GCA_964411245.1. GTDB lineage: Bacteria > Nitrospinota > Nitrospinia > Nitrospinales > Nitrospinaceae > SZUA-226. The sequence continues at coordinate 2,980 of CAYPKH010000291.1, read as the reverse complement.
GACCATCAGGCGATAGTAGGCGGGCCGCGACAGGTCCAGCGCGGGATCCTGCCACACGCCTTCGTACGGCAGGTTGAGCACCGCCTGTTTCGCCATCTGGCCGTTACGGATGAGGCGGACGTGCGCCCGCGAAGGGTGGGCACCGGCAGTACTCAGCCGCACTCCGATGTCCGGCGGATTTTTCGTTTTCAGGGTTTCCCCCATCCCTGCCCGTTGCCCGGTGGCGGAGTCGACCAACTCGAACGTGTCCAGCGACAGGCGAAGCGGATCCTGTTTGTGTTTGACGGCGTACATGCGTCCGGCGCGGAGGGCTTCCAATACCGAGGCGCGGTTTTTCTGCTTGGCCAGCACCACGGTCCGCACCGCGCCGAGTTTATTCGGGCCAGTGGCTTCACAATGAAAATCGTTGGCGCCGTATCCCCACACCGGTTTCTCCCGCGCCCCGATCAAATACATCCTGAGAACCTGATCCCATTCGCGTCCGGGGTCGACGGCGGTGACCGGCGTTTCGTTCATGGCCTGGAATCCCGTGTAACGGCGCGTCACCAGCAGGTCTTGTGGGTGGCGCTCCGTCCGGGTGTGGACCTCGAACAGGCTGTTGTCGATTTTCTCCGCCACCGGCGTTTCCAGATGGTTCCAGAACACCAGCGCCCCTTTGGAGATCGCGTAATCGATCAGGTTCTGGTAGGGTTCGATTCCCCAGTTCTGGTACGTATCGAAGGGCGAGCTTTTAAAGGGGTGATTATTGACCGCGAACAGAGACATGACCAGCGCAAACAACAGATAGGCGCCGCGCCAGCTTTTTCCCATAAACCCGTACAGGCCGACTATCGTGGCGACCACGAATATCAGAAAAATGAAAAGATTGTCTTTCATATAGCGGGTGGTGAAATTGCTGTTCGGGGTGGGGATTTCTTCGTAATCCAGGGAACTGGGGAGGCCGATTATCAGCAGGTGCTTGTCCCAGTTGTGGGCCACCAGGTTGCCGTCCAGCGGGTTCCCCTGCCAGTAATAAAACGGAGCGCTTTCCACACCAGGTACCAGCACCACCGTGTCGTCGCTCTGGTCGACCTGATTGAGCTCGCTCAGGAACGTCGCGGCCCCGTTGCTCAATAAGGAGGGGCTGTCCATTTTGATCCGGAAGACGCGCTCCAGATACGGGACGCCGTATTGAAGGGATTTGCGGTCGTGATCGCCGAAGATCAACCCGTCCAGGCCCCGGACCTCTGCCTGGGTCAGCAGTTCCTGAATGGAAGAACAGCCGTCGCTGAACCGGGATTTCACGTCCGCGGCGATTTCCAGTTTCTGGTATTCTTCAGCTCCCAGGCCGGGCGATCCCGCCATCCAGGCCATCACCCCGAACAGGACCCAAGCTGCCATCCGGACCCCGCGGACGGTGAGGCCAGCCGGTTTCCGGACAGACCGGCCCCGATCCGGGGTCTCCATACCGTTTCCGGAGGTGTGATTTCGATTAGCCATGCATTCAATTTTCCGTAATTGCCGTTCTAAATATGGTAACACCCGGAGGCCGAGGACGCAAAAAATCAATGACCTACAAGCGGCGGCCGCATTGCCCCCCGTAGACTCCTTGTGGTATACTTTATAATGAGTTATCGGACTCTCCTGCCCGCTTTTGGAAATGCATTCACAGGACTCCAATGGGTCCCAAGACCCTTCTACACAAAGGAAATCTGCCATGAGCGCAAAAATACTGGTCGCCGACGAAAGCCCCACCATCCATAAAATCGTGGCCATGGCGTTTCGAAACGAGGGCATCAAAGTCGAAGGCATCAGCAAGGGCGAGCACGTCCTGGAGTACATGGTGGACTTCCAGCCCGATATCGTACTCGCCGATATTCATTTACCGGGCATCAACGGTTACGAACTCAGCCACCAGATCAAGGGCATGGACCGGTTTGCCTCGGTCCGCGTCATTCTACTGACCAGCGATTTTGAGGATATCGACCAGGCGGAAATGGATATTTCGAGGGCGGACGATTACCTCTCGAAACCGTTCAAGTCTGATGAAATCCGGAAAAAGGTCAAATCGCAATTGCAGATTTCCAAATCGGCGCACCCACCCGAAGCCCCGAAAGAAACCCCCGCGCCGGAACCGGAAGCCGCACCCGAAGCGGAGGCCGCCGAAAACGAAGTGCTCCGGAACGAATTTGAGGACATCGTCAATCAGCAAAGCGAATCTCCTGCGGACCTGGTTGAAGAATTATTTTCCGAGGACGAAGACTTGGCCGCCGAATTACCGCAAGGGCCCAAGGCCAAACCTCCCCAAATGAATCAGGACATTGGGGAGATCATGGCGAATGATCCGGAAGATGCGTTCCGGGCCGAAACCGGTCCGGTCCCGGTGGAGAATGACGTCTTGAACGAACTGTTCCAATCGGTCACCGCCGCGCCGGATTACGGCCTGGAAGACGCCGATGAAAATGCCCCGCAACGGGAACCCGGCTCCAGACCGAACCTGATTGAAGAAACGCTTTCGCTGATGGCCCGCCGTCATATTGAAGACGAACCGGTCACCCCCGAAGAAGCGGCGGTGAGCGGAGAAGCCCCTCCGGAACCGGCAGACCCCGGCGAGAACGCGGTGGCCAACCGGGTCATTGCGGAACACATAAAACAGGTGAAAGCCCGGCTTCCGGAAGAGGCCATGCGCGGGGACGTTTCCGCCACCCTTGAAAAGACCGTGCGGGAAGTGTTGGGTGAAATAGGACCGGACATTATCCGGAAGGTCATCCAGGAAGAAATCGAACAGATCAAAAAATCGGAAGAGGCCTGATACCGGTTTCCGGCGCGCCGGATTTTGTGATACCATCCCTCCTTTCCCGGCCCATTTCCCAACCCGATTCCGGTTTAACATCCAACGAATGGCAATGGATCAGCGCTTATCCTGTTTTATTAATTAGAAGACAATGAACGTACAACTGGACAAACAATATCAACCGCACGAAGTCGAGAAGCGGTGGAT
>CAYPKH010000290.1:0-3127 GCA_964411245.1 uncultured Nitrospina sp. | reverse complement strand
TGAAGATCGCGAGTTTCAGGATTCCAGGCCCGAAAAGGGTAAGAACCCAGGAATGCAGATATGCAGAAGCCGGCCCGAAAAGATAAAAGATGTCTTTATATAAGACCTCCCCTTCAGACAGTCTCCAGGGAACATAAACCTGCTCTCCATAATCGACCAGAAGATCCGGCCATTTGAGCCAGCTGATATTACACATGATGACGCCAGCCAACAAAATAATCCAGGGACCGGCCGATGATTTCTCAAAGGCGGCTCTCATTCGGAGAACATGGGGGTGTTGGGGGTTTTCAGTCATTGTTCAGGAAGGGTGGGGTTTTTTTTAATATTTGAATACCAAATCCCTTGCCTGAAAAGGGTTCGGCGCCGTATTGCCGGATTATAAAATAATTTTTATGAATCCACGAAAGAATGTGTTTTCCAAAATCCTTTCCAAAATTAGTCCGGCCCTGCTGTGGGAATTTTTGTTCGATCAAGACAATATAGGGTGGGCGGATTCTTTGTAAATCCTGGTAAATCTGATAATCCCCGATTAACTGGAAAGCTCCGGGATCCAGGTAAACATATTTCAGGGAACTTTCCCTTCGAGTCATATAATTAAGCATGATTGAGACGGGGATCGCGAAAAATTGAGTCTCTTCGGGGATTTCCTTTTGAATAAACTCGATGGCGGCATTGAAAATGATCCCGCGTGGATCTAAATAGGAGTGATAATCCACCAGGGTATCTGCGTCTTTTCCTACGGGCTGGCCTTTAAGGGAATACATTTTATATTCAAAATGAATATGCAAACCAATAAAAACCGCCACAAGGGTTATAGCCACTGGCCGAAAAATATTTTTTGGTTTCGAGTTTTGGGAAAACCATTTTGGGACCTCATGAGTGACGACATGAATTAGAACCAGAGTGGCGGGAAGAGCCAACGCAAATCCATAATGAGCGACTTGCACGTGGAAAATCATTTTGAACATTAATACCAAAGAGAAGATGGAAAAGACCAATAGGCCTAGGCTCCGGTTGGACCCATCACTTGCGGATTTGGATATTTTCATAAACAGGAAAATAGAGTAGGCCAGAATAATAAGCGGTAAAGAACGAGGCAATTCAAATATGGGAAACAGGCTTCGCCAGAGCTCCAGCGAGGAGATCATAAGTATCGAAAGCCCCCATCCCACAAGGTATGATCTTTTTGAGAAACTTTCCAGCCATCGGTCCATCAAGATCACTCCCAGACAAAATCCGATTATCAGAAAAAAATAAGAGAACATTTTCCAGATATTTTTTCCAAGAAAATCGGTGCCCAAGACCCAATGGTACATGGGGAGATCACTAATGGTCGATCCGATGACATGAAACCAGGGAAGAAAAATGTAGGATAGCGCCTGGGATAAAGGCACTTGGGTGCTGAAGTACATTGTGGTAAGAATAGGGACAGTTAAAAAGGTACCCAATAACAGCCATAATGAATTTTTGGGGAGAGTTTGTTTTTTGAATAAAAAATAAAATCCCAATGCCAGTGCGGTCGCAATGGCCAGAAATGCCTCCGGTTTGGTCAGGTAAACCAAGCCGGTCAGCAATCCTATGAGAATTAATTTGAAGTGGTTGGGGCGCTCCAGAGTTTGGGTGAATATCCACAGGATGAGAAAGCTTAAAAACACGCCATGGGTCAGTTCATAAACGTAAGCACAGACAAAGTTGAAGTTGCCTCCTCCCATATATTGTCCAAAAGCAAAAATGCCTAAAAATGCGAGGGTGGCCAAGGTAGCGGTCAACGAATCGGAAAAATATTTGAATAGCAGGTAGATCAAAGAGCTCAGCGCGGCCACCACGCCAAGATTGAACCAGGCCAAAACCATGATTCCAGGTTCGAATATTTTGAATAACAAAGCATGTAAATACACAGAGAAAGGTCCAAACAGGTAATCCAAATCCCGGTACAGCACCTTTCCCTCGGACAATTGCCAGGGCAGGTAAAGTTGGGAGCCATAATCGATCAGCAGATCCGGCCATTTGAGCCAGCTGATGGTCGCCATGGACAAACCCAGTATCAAGATGGCGGGCCAGCCCCATGCCTCCGATTTATATTGAGGTAAGGTGTCGTGATTTTCTGAATTTTGGGGTGTCGCCGCCCAGAAGGTCATGGTAAATCTGATAAGAGATGTGGAAACCGCTTTGGAAATGTTTGGGTATTTCTTAGTTTAGATTAAGGGTATACTACCGCGATTGCAATTCAAAGCTGGCCTTGGAAGCCCGAACCGGGTTCGCCCGAAAGCCTCGCAAACCCATACAAGGACAGGGGTAGCCAAAGACCATGATTCATCCCTTCAAAGACACCGCGCCTCAAATTCATTCCTCCGCCTGGGTCACCAAGAGCGCCCAGATCATCGGCGACGTCGTCATCGGCGAAGAAAGCAGTGTCTGGTTCAACGCGGTGATCCGCGGAGACGTCAACACCATCCGCATCGGCAAGCGGACCAATATTCAGGACGGATGCGTCCTGCACGTCGCCCGCCGCACCTTCCCGCTGGTGATCGGCGACGAGGTCACCGTCGGCCACAACGTAACGTTGCACGCCTGCACCCTCGGCAACCGTTGCCTGATCGGCATGGGCGCGGTGGTGATGGACGGCGCGGAGGTGGGAGAAAACTCCATCGTCGGCGCCGGTTCCGTGGTGACGCCGGGAACGAAAATTCCGCCGGGCAGTCTGGCGCTGGGTTCGCCCGCGCGGGTCAAGCGGCCCCTCACGGAAATGGAATCCCGCAGCATCCGCGAATCCGCCGCGAATTATGTGGGCGATATCGAAACCTATCTGGATTGATTCCCCTCTGCCATGAAGGAACGTCTGGCCGTCATCGGAGGAAGCGGAGCCTACCATTTATTGACGCAGGACCGCCTGGGTGAAGAAACCGAATGCCGGACCCTGGCCACGCCGTTCGGAGCCGGCGCTCCCATCCACCGGTTCCAGGCCGGGGACATCGGCTATCTGTTTATGTCCCGCCACGGCGAAACCGACTATGCGGTCACCGCTCCCTTCGTCAATTACCGCGCCAACATTTACGCGCTCAAGGAGTGCGGCGTCGAGCGGATCATTTCCTGGTCGGGTCCCGGCATCATCAACACCGCTTTCAAT
>CAYPKH010000289.1:0-3133 GCA_964411245.1 uncultured Nitrospina sp. | reverse complement strand
CCCTGTAGTAGTCAAAATTCTCCTTTTTAGTTGTCTCTCAAATTTTTGAAACCCAAAATTCATTTAAGCCCAATCAAATAGCACCTCCCTCTCCCCCTCCAAAGAGTTAATTTTCTCCCTAAACACCCACAAAGTTTATTCAACGCCACGTTAGGGTTGCGTCTAATAAAGCCATTGTAATAGCTTCGGTGCTGCTCATGACTACTGGCTGGAAAGGCGGTGAGCTAGTGTCCCGATATGGTCTCGGGGTAATGTCTTTGCCTAAAGCCGCCGCAGAAAGTCCAGGTAACTCCCATGACCATAACTTGGAGAAAAATGGCCATGAATCCAGTCATTAAACATCATCCAAAATTTTTAAGAAAAAGGAAAAATATCATGAAGACTTATTGTTGGTCCAGGAATGGTTTCTTTTTCTTCCTGGTATTTTTAATTTTTGAAATTGGTTTTTCTTCTGATATCTACTCTGGAGAAATGGCCGACGATCATAAGGGACATAATACGATTTCCTCAGAAATGGGTTCCATGGACCATGGAAATTCAAAAATGTCTGACAACATGAGACCAATGACTATGGGCAAATCTATGGAAATGAAACGTCCCGTCCGCTGGGAGGAAGGAAGAGTCTATTCCCCTCCACCAGCGCTGATGGGTAAACAGATGGGAATGGTGGAAACCCTCAATGTTCCGGCTCTTGGTTATGAACTGGACGGGAAGGTGAAAGTGTTCACATTAATCGCCCAACCCATGGAGCACGTGATTACCGATGGGAAGCCTATGGACAAATCCATTATTCCAGCGATGATTCGATTCTCTGGTGGAATGGGACATATGATGAACCTTAAGCAAAAAGGGATTGTTTGGGGTTACAACGGTTCTATGCCAGGTCCTACCATTGAAGCCACGGAGGGAGATACTATTCGGGTCATCTTGAAAAACGAACTTCCTGAGCCAACCTCTATTCATTGGCATGGATTAGAAGTTCCCAATGCACAGGATGGGGCGGCTGGAGTGACGGAAGCGGCCACGTTACCCGGTGAAACTCATATTTACGAGTTTACCCTCTACCAAAGCGGCACCTTCATGTATCACACGGGTTTCAACGTCATGAAGCAAGATGCGCTCGGTCTCGGCGGTTTGGTGGTTATTCATCCTAAGGATGAGAAAAATAAACCAGACAGGGAATTCGCCATCATGCTGCAGGAATGGACTTTCCCACCTGGCAATCCCAATCCAAACCTCGCATCCATGGCCTTTAACTGGTTTACTTTTAATGGTAAGAGTGCCCCAAGCATCGATATCATGAAAATCCAGCAAGGACAGCGGGTGCGTATCCGTATCGGCAATCTCAGCATGCAAAGTCACCCCATTCATATTCATGGCTATGCCTGGAAGGTCGTGGGGACAGAAGGTGGCCCCATCCCGGAATCGGCGCAATGGTCAGGAGCAACGATCAATGTTCCGCCCGGTACCACCCGTGATGTCGAATTTGTAGCCTGGAACCCTGGAGTTTGGCGTTTTCACTGTCATAGACTGCATCACATTATGAACGCCATGGCGGACATGCCTATGGGGGTAATGCCGCACGGAGGTATGTTCACTTTGGTTTATGTTGAACCTAAAGATCCCAATGCAAAGTGGATCCATCCTCAACAGTAAAAGGAGAGCCTCATGAAATTGTTCAACAATTTTGCCATTTTGATCATTCCTTTGCTGATTACAGGGTGTGCCACGGTCAATCCACAGAAGGATTTTGATGCCGTTTCTTTATCGAGCCAAATGAAAACCGGTTACACCGTCACCTGGCAACAAACTCCTGAGGATGAAGCGCAGACCCAAAGGGCCGTGGAGGAATTACTGATGGACGGAGTGACCCAGGAGGAAGCTGTACGTATTGCTTTAATGAATAACCGAGATCTTCAGGCCAAGTTTGAGTTTCTTGGTATTGCAAGAGCCGATGTCGTTCAGGCAGGTTTGTTTTCCAATCCATCAATAGGCACCCTGTTTGAGTTCCCGACTAAAGGCGCTTTCGGGGTCGGTCCTGACATTGATCTTTTGTTTTCCTTGTCCGATCTCTGGAACGTACCGATCCGTCAGGAAATCGCTTCCTTCGACGCTCAGAGGGTGACCATGCAGGTTATTGAAGAAATCCTGAAAACCGCCGCAGAGGCGCGTAATGCCTTCGATGAGGTCCTTTTCCAACAGGCTTTATATGAGTTCACCCAAAGTAATATCAAATTATTTGAGTCCGCTTTTGACAAAACCAAGTATTACTATCAATCAGGTCTGGTGAATGATCTGGATCTTTCCCTTGCTGAAAGTTCTGTTTACGAAGAAAAGTTGGCGCTGGCCAAGGTCGAGGCTGATCTTAAATCCGCTCGGGTCGAATTGGTGCGCCAACTGGGACTGGATCCTCTGGAATCGATTATTAAAACCCAGGGGAAATTGCCGGAAACGCAAACCGTTAGTCTCACACCCAGTGAAGCCTGGAATTATGCTTATGATAACCGTGCCGATTTGAAAATATCCCGTTTTCAGATTGAGCAGTCGAAGTGGGTTCTCAAACTTCAGAAGGCTAGAATATATGGCGATGTGAATCTCGGTGGAAATTACACCAGGGAATTGGATGGTACAAAAACTTATGGACCTCTTCTCTCTTTTCAAATTCCTATTTTTGATCAAAATCAAGCGGGTATAGCACGAGCCCAGTACCAATTACGTCAGGCCGAAAAAAATCTGGCCGCAACAGAAACAACAGCCCAAGAAGAAATTCTTCGTCTGATTCGTGAGCTGAAATTTCAACACAACAATGCCACGTTACTTCGCGATAAAATGCTGGTTCTAAATAGAAAAACAGAAAAATTTGCGGAGAAATTTTATAATGCCATGCAATTGAACGCATTTTTCCTAATCGAAGCTCGCCGTCGTGTACTCAATACCTTCCGCAATTATCTGGAAGCGCGACGTGATTACAGGCGAATAGAATCACAATTAGAGGTAGCTCTTGGAGGGAAGATGCCTGGTCATTAGCGATATGTTGATTTAAGACCAAAAAGAAATTTTGTAAATCTGCTCCTTCCATGTGCTGTGGCTGTATCAGCGTCACACTCTCAAAGCATTTCGGGCATCTGTGGGG
>CAYPKH010000288.1:0-3135 GCA_964411245.1 uncultured Nitrospina sp. | reverse complement strand
CCATCACCCTGGAATTTGAATGGGGCACCGACAAGAAAATCGCCACCATCGACGTCAACAACAAACTCCAGCAGGTGAAGGACCTGCCGGTGCTCGCCGATAAGCCGGTCCTGAAGTCCATCTCCACTGACAACTCCAACCCGATCATGTGGGTGATCGTCGAGAAGCCCGATCCGCAAATGCCGGATATGAACCAGAACTACATGTTCAAAGTCGGTGAGGATATCATCGTTCCCCTCCTGCAACGCGTGGAGGGGGTTTCGGAAGTGTGGCATTTCGGCGGCGAGGAGAGGGAGATGCGGGTCGAATTCGATCCCTACAGCCTGGCCCGTCTGCACCTCACGTACAAGGAGGTAATCAAGAAACTCACCAATGAAAACCAGAACACCCGCGCCGGGTTTCACGACGAAACCAACCGGCAGTACACCGTCCGCGCCCTGGGCGAATTCAAGAATCCGGAGGACATTTTAAAAACCGTCATCAAGCGCGATGGCAACAAAACCATCCGGGTTCGCGACTTTGCCGAGGTGGTTGACGGGTACAAGCGGACCTCTTCGCTGGTGCGGATCAACGGGCGCATGTCCAATGCGTTCGGCATCATCCGGGAGCAGGGCGCCAATGTCGTCAGCACCTGCAACCTCGCCGTGGAAGCGATCGAAAAGCTGAACCGCGAACTGATCAACCGCGGCATCCCGATGCGGTTGAAGATCGTTTACAAGGATGTCGACTACATCGACGAAGCGATGCATCTGGTGAAATTAAACCTGGCCCTCGGCGCGGCGCTGGCGGTGATGGTCCTTCTGTTGTTTTTGGGGTCGGTGCGGTCGGTGTTGATCATTGCCATCAGCATTCCCGTCAGCCTGGTGGCGGTGTTCATCGTTCTCAAGTTGCTCGGGCGAAGCCTCAACATCATTTCGCTCGCCGGGATGGCCTTTGCGGTGGGCATGGTGGTGGACAACTCCATTGTGGTTCTGGAAAATATTTTCCGCCACCTGACCATGAAAAAAGGCGTGTTCAAGGCTGCGTATGACGGCACCGTGGAGGTGTGGGGCGCGGTGTTGTCTTCCACGCTGACCACCCTCGCGGTGTTTCTGCCGGTGGTGTTCATCCAGGAGGAGGCAGGCCAGTTGTTCCGCGACATCGCCATCACCATCAGCGCCAGTATTGCGCTGTCACTGTTGGTGTCGATCACCGTGCTGCCCACGTTGACCACCCTGTTGATCCGCCTGCGGCCCGGAGAAACGCTTGGCGCGAGCTTCATGGACCGCGGTTTCATGAAACCGATGACCCTGACCGGCCGGGCTTTTGCCAGGGCATATTCCCGTACCATGAAGTACCTGCTCGGGCCAGGTTTCGCTCGCATGGCCCTGAAGGTGGGAATCGTCATCGGGATCGCGGGGTTGGTGGTGTGGAGCACGCGCATTCTGCCGGAGCGCGATTACCTGCCTTTCGGCAACACCAACATGGTGTTTATGTTCATTGACCCGGTGGCGGGGGTGCCGGCGGAGCAGAACATGAAATACTTCGCCGAGTACGAAAAAAAAATCACCCGGATGGAAGATGTGGACAACAATTTTCTGGTGTTTTCCACCAGGTTCAACGGCGGCGGGGCGATCATCAATCCCGAATTGGCCCGGGGCCAGCGCGGCGAAGTGAAAATGACCGTGAAATCGCAGGAGATGGGACGAAGCATCTTCAAGATACCGGGATACCGGTTCGCCTTCGCATCTCAACGTCCTATCTTCCGGTCCGCCTCCAAGACGTTCGATTTGGAAATCGTCGGACCGGATATTTACGAGTTGAAGCGGATCGCCCTGGACCTGATCAAGAAAATTACAGGAAGCACGGGTGTGCATTCCGTTCGGCCTGAGTTCAAGTTGGGCAACCCCGAACTGCGTTTCATTCCCCGGCGGTTGAACACCGCGCGCCTTAAAATGGGGGTGCCGGAAATCGGCGAAATCATCGAATCTCTCAATGCCGGGAAATATCTGGGGGAATTCAACGACCGGGGAGAGCCGATCGACTTCGTCCTGGTGCGGGCGGATGAGGAGAAGCTGGGTCTCAACGAATATAAAAATTTACCTGTCTGGACAGAAGAGAACATGATGACCAATCTGGGTCACCTGGCTGATATTGAAATAACATCGGGCCCGGCGCGGATCGATCATATTGAAAAGGAACGCTCCGTCAAACTGTTGGTCCAGGTGAACAAGGCCTACCCCATGCAGAAAGTAATCCAACGTGTGGAGGAAGAGTATCTTGTCCCTGCCAGGGGAACCCTGTCGGAGGAATATGGATTGCGCATCGGCGGGACCGCTGACGATCTGGCCTCGACCGAAAAATCGCTGATGAACAGTTTTGTTTACGCGGTCGGATTTATTTATCTCCTGCTGGTCGCGCTGTTCAAATCCTTCATGCGGCCTTTCATTGTCATGTTGACCGTGGCCCTGGCGGTCTCGGGATCGTTCCTCGGAATAGCCGGGAACAACGTTCTGCAGAGCAGGAACATCCGCAACATTCTCGAAGACTTTCAGGTGCCCAATCCCGAAGCCATGGTCCAGGGTTGGGACTGGATCACCTTCGATATTTTGACGCAGTTGGGAATCATCATTCTCGCGGGCATCGTGGTGAACAACGCCATCCTGATCGTCCATCAGATGCTGAACAACATCCGTTCCGGCATGGACGAACGCGAGGCCCTGCAGAAATCCTGCGAAACCCGCCTCAGGCCCATCCTGATGACCGTTATTTCCTCGGTGTGCGGCATGCTGCCCCTCGCGTTCGGCGAAGGCGCCGGGACCGAGCTGTACCGCGGCATGGGCACCGCCCTGATCGGCGGTTTGATATTCTCTACGATCTTCACCCTGTTCCTCGTGCCCGTTCTGATTTCCCTGACGACCGACCTCGGCCTGCACACCCGCAAAGAAGACCTCGTCCAACAATCCCTTGCCGACCAATTACAAACCGCGGAAAAAACCCCTTCTTGATGGATCTCCGGCAACAATCCTTTTCTGATTTGGCTGTCAAACGATCGGGCTTCCTTCGGAAGTGGAAAGCATGAGTCTACTTTTCCATATGGAAGGGGCTCAGGCCTGATAATCTTTTTTCAGTTCGAGTATCTTTCCCTGGTGGTAT
>CAYPKH010000287.1:0-3138 GCA_964411245.1 uncultured Nitrospina sp. | reverse complement strand
AGGATGACATTTATTATTAATTAATATGTCATTCTGAGGAGGCGCAGCCGAGGAAGAATCTGGGTTTTATTTTACAAATGGTTAGCCGGTGTCACCCTTCGACAGGCTCAGGGTGACAGGCTAATGTAGTTGCCCCATTTATGGGGCGGTTTTAAACCGCTCGATAAATCAAGCAACTACAAAAAGAATAATCCTATGAACTCTATCAAAGGCACGATTGGCATATTGACCGGCGGGGGGGATGTGCCGGGACTCAACCCGGCGATTCGCGCCATCACCCTGCGCGCCCAGCGTGAAGGCTACCGGGTGCTGGGCATCCGCAAGGGTTGGCAAGGGATGATCCATATCGACCGCGACCGCCCGGTGGAAGAGCAAGACTACTGCCAAGTGTTGAAGGCGGAAATCGTCAACAAGGTGGGCCGCACCGGAGGGACATTCCTTCACACCTCGCGCACCAACCCTTCCAAAGTGAAAAAGAACGACGTGCCGGGTCATCTTCAGAGGACTTACGCACAGGAGATCAACGACCTGACGCCGGAGGTGATCCAGAACCTGGATCACCTGGGCATTGATCACCTCATTCCCATTGGCGGAGATGACACCTTGAGGTATGCCGTGCGCCTTTATCAGGAGGGGTGCCCCGTGGTGGCGATTCCCAAAACCATGGACAACGATGTGGCAGGCACCGATTACTGCCTTGGGTTCAGTACCTGCGTGACGCGTACGATTGAACTATCCAATCAATTGCGCACCTCGGCCGGTTCGCATGAACGGTTTCTGGTGATCGAGGCGTTCGGCCGCTACGCCGGGTTCACCTCGCTTCTGCCCGCCATGGCCGGGGCCTGCAACCGGTGTCTTATTCCCGAACACCCCTTCGATATTGAACTGTTGGCCGAACTCCTGGCCGAAGACCGGCGGAGGAATCCCAGCCGGTATGCCAGCGTCATCGTGTCCGAAGGCGCCCTGTTCGCCGAGGGAGACAGAGTGTTCGAAGGCGAGGAAGCCGACGCGTACGGTCATCAAAAACTGGGCGGCATCGGCGAACAGGTGGCGGCCCGCCTCAAGCAATTGTCTCCGAAGTATAACCATGGAGAGAAAGTCGGCATCATCAGCCAACGCCTGGGGTATCTGGTGCGGTCGGGTCAACCGGACGCGATCGACTCCATTGTGCCGGTCGCCTACGGCAACATGGCGCTCAATCTGCTTATGGAAGGCCAAAGCGGACGGCTGGTCGCTGTGCGCGACGGCAAGTACAAAGATGTCGATTTAAAGGAAGTCACCGCCAGCAAGAAACGGGTGAACATCGAGAAGCATTACCATACCGAACGCCTCCGCCCCGACTACCGGAATTTCAAAAACAAACCCCTCTTTATCATGTCCTGCGACGACTAGCCGGGTTATGCCCGATGCAAATTTCGCAGGAGCTGAATGGTGTTGACGATTAATTGCTTTCGCCAGACGGGGTTTTTATGTCACCAGTGGAGGTATCCACCCTTGCCTGCCCTCAGAGGTTGTGGTAAACTATCGCCACAGCTCTATATTGTGCCAAAAGAACTGTAAAGTTCTATTTTTCAATTAATTAGCTCTCACGCCGCTGGACCGGATCAGGGGTGACCGCGAGGTTTCTGTGCCGGGACGAAGGGGGCGGAGGATCGAACCCAACTTATTGAAGGAGAACGCATGTCCGAAATAACCATGAATCAACTGCTGGAGGCCGGGGTGCATTTTGGTCATCAGACCAGGCGCTGGAACCCCAAAATGAGCAAGTTCATATACGGGGCGCGCAACGGCATCCATATCGTCAACCTCCAGAAAACCCTGACCCATTTCAAGGAAGCGGAAAAGTATTTGAAGGCCATAGCGCAACAGGGCAAAAAGATTCTGTTTGTGGCGACCAAAAAGCAGGCGCAGGATTTGATCGCCGAAGAAGCGACCCGGGCCGGGATGTATTACGTCAACCAACGCTGGCTGGGCGGCACGCTCACGAACTTTGCCACCATTCGCAAAAGTATCCAGCGCCTCCTGGAGCTGGAGCGGCTGGAGGAGGAAACCCAGTTCGAACAGCTTCGTAAAAAGGAAGCCCAGCAGAAGCTCAAGGAAATCGCCAAGCTCAACAAATTTCTTCGGGGCATCAAGCACATGACGGACTTGCCGGACGTAGTGTTCATCGTCGACACCCGCAAGGAGCGCATCGCTTTGGCCGAAGCGATCAAGCTGGGCATCAAGGTGGTGGCGATTGTCGACACCAATTGCGATCCGGACGGGATCGATTTCGTGATCCCCGGTAACGATGACGCCATCCGCTCGATCGGCCTGTTTGCCGGCCGCGTTGCGGATATCTGCATTGAGGGTCAGGAGATACACAAGGCCATCCAGAAGGACAAGAAGGAAGCCGCCGCCGAAAAAGAAGCGCCCAAACAGGCGCCTAAAAAGGCCACCGCCGAGGAAGCCGACAGCCCGCCGGAACCGGAAGCGGAACCGAAGCCGGATGCGGATTCCAATGAGAGCACCGAGGAAAACGCGGTTACCGCCTGAGGAAACAGCGGGACCCTTCCCGGGTCCGGGCCAGGGGGAATCCTTTTTTCACACACAATGGTTTTGAACGGCAGCGGATGCCGGCCACGGACGCGCCTGTCTCGGGGTTCATCGCGCCCGGTATCCTGCCGCATGCGCGTGTGGAGGCGATGGCGGGTCACCGCCCCCCGCCGACGGAACGAATCGAGCATTTCGACATAGGAGACAATAAAGAATGGAAGTAACAGCTGAAATGGTTAAAACACTGCGCCAGGAATCCGGGGCGGGCATCATGGAATGTAAAAACGCGCTGAAGGAAGCGCAGGGCGATATCGAAGAGGCCATCACTTACCTGCGTAAAAAGGGCATAGCCAAAGCGGATAAAAAAGGCGGCAGGACCACCGGCGACGGCGTGATCGGTTCCTATATTCATTCCGGGAGCAAAATCGGGGTTCTGCTGGAGCTCAACTGCGAGACCGACTTTGTCGCCAACACTGACGAGTTCAAAGAGTTGCTGAAAGATATCGCCATGCACATTGCCGCGGCCAAACCACGGTTCACCTCCCGGGACAACGTCAACCGGGATATGCTGAACAAGGAGCGGGAAATCTTCGCTCACCAGGC
>CAYPKH010000286.1:0-3141 GCA_964411245.1 uncultured Nitrospina sp. | reverse complement strand
AATCACTCCGCGTGCGCGGAGGGTGGGATTCGCCTTCAGCTCCATGATTTCCGCCTGCAGGAGGATCAACTCAAGCAGGTGGTCGATGCCTTGTCCCTGGATGGCGGAGACTTCCGTGAAAATGGTTTGACCGCCCCAGTCTTCGGGGAGCAGTCCCTGGTCCGCCAACTGTTTTTTAACCTCTTCGGGTTTGGCGTCGGGCTTGTCGATTTTGTTGATGGCGACCAACAGGGGAACCCCGGCCGCGTTGGCGTGGTGAATGGCTTCCAGGGTTTGCGGTTTGACGCCGTCATCCGCCGCCACCACCAGGACCACGATATCGGTCACCTGGGCGCCGCGCGCCCTCATAGCGGTAAACGCCTCATGGCCCGGTGTGTCGAGAAAGGTGATGATCGAATCCTTGATGGCGACCTGGTACGCCCCGATGTGCTGGGTGATGCCTCCCGCCTCGAGGCTGGTGACATTGGTTTTCCGGATGGCATCCAGCAGCGAGGTTTTGCCGTGGTCGACGTGTCCCATGATGGTCACGATCGGCGGCCGCGGAATACGGTCCTTTTCTACATCATCTTCTTCTTCCTCTTCGAAACCTATTTCCAATTCCGGCGTGACGACCTCCACTTCGAATCCCCGTTGGTCGGCGATTTTCGAGGCCACCTCCAGGCTTAAGCTCTGGTTGATGGTCGCCATGGTGCCCAGGGCCATCAAATCCATAATAATGTCGTTGGGCGTACATTTTAATTTCTCGGCGAGATCGCGCAGGGGAATGTTGTCGGTCAGTTGAACGATTTCGAATCCCTCTTCCTCAACCGCCATTTCGACCGGTGGCGCTTGTTCCGGTGCTTTATGTTTGGCGGTCTTGGCGGGGGCGGACTTGGGTTCCTCTTTTTTCTTTTTGGCCGCCGGTTTTTCCTTGGGTGCCTTGGCTTCCTTTTTCTTCCCCGCTTCCTCGGGCCTGATGACGACTTTCAGGCCCAGCTTCCGGGATGCTTTCTGCTTGTCGGATTCGGGTTTCTCTTTTTTGGCTTTAGCGGCTTTCGGTTTTGGGGCGGCCTTCGGCCGGGTCTCTTTTTTGGCCGGCGCCTTGGCGGCTTCCGCTTTTTTCAGGGCCGCAGCTTTGGCCGCGGTTTTGGCGGTGATGGGCTTGACGACTTTGGATACTTTTTTGGCAGGCGCTTTTTTCTTGGTCTTGGCCGCGGGTTTTTTCTCCGTGAACAGATCGCGGATATACTCCGCCACCTCGCCATCGATGGAGCTCATATGGTTCTTGACGGGAACGGCCTTTTTTTTGAGCGCGTCGATGATCTTGTCGTTGGGGACGTTCAACTCCAACGCCAGTTTATTGATTCTGATTTTTCCCAATGAAAGTTCTCCTAATGCTGTAAGGGAAAAGCAAGCGACAGGTTAGTTACCCATGGCGGTCTTCCTTTTTAAACATTTTCAAAGTTTTCCATATGTTGCCGGGCCTGTTCCACCAGACTGAGGGCCAGGGCCTCGTCGATGCCTTCCAGGGCGATGAGTTCTTCCGCCGGGGTCACCGACAATTCGGCGATCGTCTGGAAACCGTTGTTTTCCAAAAGCTGTATGACGGCCGGGTCGACGTCGGGGAGTTCGCTCAGAGGAAACTCCTGGTCTTCTTCCTCCTCGTCGGCTTCTTCCGCCGGTTCCAAAGTGCCTTCCTCCTCCGCATCGGTTTCGGCGGCGACTTCCGCAGTTTCGAGCGTCGCGTCATCGCCGGCTTCCGCAACCCCGTCCAATGCCGGAGCGGTATACGTCAGGGTATCATCTTTGGGCTTCTGGGTTTCTAACGGGATTGCCGGAGCCGCTTCGGCCGCCTGTTTCAAATAATCCTGCGCAAATTCAAAAACCGCCTGGGCCTTTTTGGGACCGATGCCGGGCAACTGGGTCAACCCTTCGACTCCACGGTTGATGACTTCGTTGAAGGTGACCACATTATGGCTGAACAAAATCGCCACGATTTTGTCGCCAAATCCCTTGGTGTTTTTGACGGTCTTGAGGAAATCCTCGGTGGACGGTTCCCTGCGTCCCAGCAGGGTCGAGGCTTCCAGCACGCCGCCGACCTCGGACTCGTTTTTGATATCGATTTTCCACTTCACCAGCTTGCCGGCGAGGCGCACATTTTGTCCTTTTTTGCCGATGGCGAGGGACATTTGGTCGTCGGCCACGATGATGGTCATGTGGTTTTCTTCCCGGTTGCTGATAATCCGCGAAATTTTGGCCGGGCTCAACGCGTTGCGGATGAACAGTTCCGGATCCTCCGAGTATTCGACGATGTCGATTTTTTCTCCGCGCAACTCCTGGACGATCGACTGAACCCGCATGCCACGCATTCCGACGCAGGCGCCGACGGCGTCAACATCCCGGTCGTTGGAGCGCACGGCGATTTTGGTGCGTCCGTTGGGTTCGCGCACGATGCCCATGATCTCCACCATGCCTTCGCTGATTTCGGGAACCTCCAGCTCGAACAACTGTTTGATGAGTCCGACATGGGTCCGTGAAAGGATCACCAGCGCGTTCTTGGCGGTTTTCCGGACGTCCACGACATAGGCGCGGATCCGGTCTCCCCGGTTGAACGCTTCCCGGAACACCTGCTCGCGCCGGGGGAGAATACCCTCGGCTTTTCCCAACTCGACGATGATGTCCCCGTGTTCGAAGCGCTGGACGATGCCGTTGATCAGGTCGCCTTTTTTCTCCTGATACTCGTTGTAGATGATTTCAATTTCCGCTTCCCGGACTTTATGCAAAATCACCTGCTTCGCCAATTGCGCCGCGATGCGGCCAAGGTCTTTCAGCTCATATTTGACCAGAATCATCTCTCCCAATTCGGCCTCCGGGCAAACTTTGAATGCGTTTTCCAGGCTGATTTCGTTCTGCGAGTCCTGAACGGTGGTCACCACCGACTGCTCCGCCCAGATTTCCGCTTCGCCGGTTTCCTCGTTGAATTTGCTGATGAGGTTTTCCAGGTGCGGAAGTTTTTTGCGCGCGGCGGCTTCCACCGCAGTTTTCACGGCGTCGATCAGGATATTCTTGTCGATGCCTTTTTCGCGGCACAACTGCTCGATGATGTGTATGACTTCAATGCTCATGATGTTTAAATTTCAATTTCCAGTCTGGCTTTGGCGA
>CAYPKH010000285.1:0-3145 GCA_964411245.1 uncultured Nitrospina sp. | reverse complement strand
ACATCAATGTCCAGGGCACCCGCAACATCCTGGAAGTGGCGATGGCTGAAAATGTGAATAAGGTGGTTTATACCAGCACCGTCGGTTGCATCGGCTTGTGGCCGGACGGCCGCCCCGCGGATGAACAGACGCCTCTGGACCCGGCGCTTCTGTGCAACGATTACAAAATGTCCAAGTACCAGGCCGAGCAGGCGGCCCTCGAGTTTGCCGGCAAGGGTTTGCCGGTGGTGGTGGTCAACCCCAGTGCGCCGGTCGGACCGCGCGACATCAAACCGACGCCCACGGGACAACTCATCCTCGATTTCATCAACCGCAAGATGCCCGCTTATCTCGATACCGGGTTGAATCTGATCGACGTCCGGGACTGCGCCCGGGGCCACCTCCTCGCCGAGCAAAAAGGAAAAGTGGGAGAGCGCTACATCCTGGGTAACCGCAACCTGTCTCTGCATGAAATCCTGCTGGCCCTGGAGAAAATCACCGGCATCCTGGCGCCCCGCATCAAAATGCCCTACTGGGCGGCCTATGCCGCGGGCTGGATATGCGAAACCGTTTCCGATGTCATCACCCACCAGCCACCGGCGGTGCCTCTCGGCGGGGTGAAAATGGCGAAACACAAGATGTATTTCGACCCGTCCAAAGCCGTCCGCGAACTGGGCCTGCCGCAGAATTCCGTGGACCGCGCCCTCGAGGATGCGGTCCAATGGATGACGGACCACAGCATGGTCCGTTCCGCGAATTGATCACGAGAACTTATGGAATTTTTTGAACTGTTGTGGGGAACTGTGCTGCTGCGGCCCTACGTGTTTGTTTTCCTCGCTTGCACCCTGACGATAGCAACTTTGAACATGGGGCTCCGGCGGGCGGTCCTGTTCACCGTGCTGGCTTACAGCATCGCCTTTCTGGCGGAATATTCCTCGACCCGCAACGGTTTTCCGTTCGGGTTCTACACGTATATCGAAACAACGCGCGGCCAGGAATTGTGGATATCCAACGTTCCCTTGATGGATTCTTTGTCCTTCAGTTTTCTCGCGTACGCCAGCTATACCCTGAGCCTCTTTCTGTGGTGTCCGTTGATCCAACGGGGCTGGGATATCCGGCTGGTGGAGATCGATCGCATCAAACATTCCGGGCGGGTGGTCCTGACCGGGGGGGTCTTGATGATGCTCCTCGATGTGGTGATCGATCCGGTGGCGTTTCTCGGCGACCGCTGGTTTCTGGGTCAAATCTACACCTACCGGGAAGCGGGGGAGTATTTTCATGTTCCTGTCACCAACTTTGCCGGCTGGTTTCTGGTGGGCGTGGCCATTTTGTTTGTGTTCACACGGCTCGACGCCTGGCTGTCGGCCAAGGGGTTCCGCGATGTCGGAATCCGGGAGGTCGCCGGAAAGGCGCTGTGGGGTCCGGCGGTGTATTTCGGCGTGCTGGCGTTCAACCTGGCGGTGACGTTTTACATCGGCGAGTGGCTGTTGGGATTGTGCGGGGTGGCCGTAGCGCTGTTGGTGCTGGCTCTGCCGGTGATCAAAGTGGTTCGCGGAAACCGAATGGCGGAACCCGCGGAATCACCGATAGTTGGTGAATGACATGGCGATCCCGAAATCCTTTTCCTTGAGTTCGGCGATCACCGCCTGCAGGTCGTCCCGGTTTTTGCCGGAGACCCGCACCTGGTCGTCCATCACCTGTCCCTGGACCTTGATCTTCATGCCCTTGATGACCTTGACGATCTCCTTGCCCTTTTCCTGGGGAATGCCCTGTTGCAGTTGAATCACCTGGCGCACGGTGTTGCCGCCGGCCGCTTCCACCTGGCCATAGTTGAGGGCCTTGAGCGGCACTTTGCGTTTGACCAGTTTGGTCTGCAGGATATCGACGACCGATTTCATTTTAATTGCATCGTCGGAAACCAGGTTGAGCGCGGGAGCTTTTTCATCAAGGGTGATTTCGCTTTTACTGCCCTTGAAGTCAAACCGCTGACGAATCTCCATCATGGCCTGGTTGACGGCGTTTTTCACTTCCTGGAGATCCACGTTCGAAACGATATCAAAGGAACAATTTTTGGCCATCGCTAGCGTGTCCTGTACAATGAATGAAAGGGAACCGGCCTCCGCCAGGGAGGCAAGGCAGGGGTTAATGCGTCTTGGTGTTCATGTAAAACCCGTAAACAAACATAAAGATCACGGCAATGATAATGGAGTCGTCGATCAGAATCTGTTTCCAGCTTGCGGAGCCTTCGTGAAGCAACCAAGGCACGGCGATGAACAGGACGCTCACCAACCCGACCCCAAGCATTCCCAGGATGGCATAGATCAGCAGTTTATCGTTAATGGGGAGTTCGGGTTTCTGATTCTCGTCATCCATGGTCCGCACCTCGTTCAATGCCCATCCAAAAATAATCGATTCATCGGAGAAGTGCAATGCCTAAATCAAATTACAGCGTAGGGGACCCCAAGGCCGAACAGATGATCCAGGACCTGGTGGACTTCTGCGGCAACGACGCGGCGCCGGACCTGATAAAAGAAATTCTGACGACGGTGGTGAAAATGGGCCTGGAGCATAAGGACCGGGGAGACTTCAAGTTGACCAACAACACCCTCAAGGAACTGCGCCACGCCTACCGGGTATTCCTGCCCTACCGCAAAAAACGCAAGGTGGTGATTTTCGGCTCGGCACGGACGCCCGAATCCGATCCCAGTTACCGGATGGCGCATGACATCGCACGGGCATTAGTCGACAAGGGGCATATGATCATTACCGGAGCCGGTGGAGGCGTCATGGAAGCCGCCAACCGGGGCGCCGGCCGGGAAAACAGCTTCGGCATCAACATTAAACTGCCCAAGGAACAGCCCGCCAACCTTCATATCGAGGGCGACTCCAAACTGATGCAGTTCAAATATTTTTTCACCCGCAAGCTGATGTTCATCAAGGAATCGGACGCCACCATCCTGTTCCCCGGAGGATTCGGAACCCTCGATGAAGGATTCGAAAATCTCACATTGTTCCAGACCGGTAAATGCATGCCGCGCCCCATTCTTCTCGCCGAACCTGAAAACAGCACTTTCTGGGAAAACTTGGTGCACCTGCTCGAGGAAGAACTCCTGTCACGGGGTTATATTTCGGCGATCGACATGAACCTGTTCCATATCGTTCATTC
>CAYPKH010000284.1:0-3146 GCA_964411245.1 uncultured Nitrospina sp. | reverse complement strand
TGGATGTGGCCGCTATTGAGCAGGCCATCAAGGAAGCCGAAGCGGAGTTGACCCAGGCTGAAAGTGGAGAAGATATCAATGCTCCGGAGACAATGACCGCGACTGAAAACACCCCCGCCGAAACGGCCGTAGCGGAACCGGCGGAGCCGGAAATCTTTGATACCACACCTGATGCGGAGGCCAGCCCTGAACCGGAGGTGGATGTGGCCGCTATTGAGCAGGCCATCAAGGAAGCCGAAGCGGAGTTGACCCAAGCTGAAAGTGGAGAAGACATTGGCGCTCCGGTAGAAGAGACAGCCACTGCGCCTGTTCCCAGTGCCACCCAAGTCTTGGATAAAGAATTAATTTCGCAAACCGTGGCTTCGCTGGTGCCTTCGCCCCAACCGGAAGCCGCGATGGCCAAAGATGAGCAAATGTCAGCAACTCAGGCGAGTCCCGCGAACACCGTCGTGGTCATCCAGGTGGGTCAGGGATCGACCTTGAACGTGCGGGTGGAACCCTCGGCGAGTGGCGAAATACTGGGGTATCTGGAAAATGGAGATATGATGCCTTATGTGAAAGAATCCGGAGGGTGGTACCAAATCAAAATCGATGAAGGGCTCTTCGGTTGGGTCAGCAGCAAATTTGCCACCACCCGGACACTCACATCCGATGCGCCCCTGGTGTTTGATGGGGAAGCAGAGACCCGGGCCGGGGCAACCGAAGTTCCGGCGCCGGCGGCAGACGACTCCCAAACCGCAACCCCTATGGTGGAGATCACGGTGGGAGAGGATTCCACGCTGAACGTACGCTCCATGCCTTCATCCGAGGGCGCGGTGGTGGACGCGCTGGCCGAGGGAGATACCCTGCCTTTGATCAAGGAGTCGGGCGATTGGTATCAGCTGCAATTTGAAGACGGATCCACTGGCTGGGTCAGCAAAAAGTTTTCCAGAATATTGAACGCCGGCGCCGAGGCTGAAACGATGTTTCCCGAAGTGGAGACCGGCGGGCCGGTGACCGCTGAGGCACCGCCGGCGCAGAACTCAAACATCCCCGTCACCACCGTGGTGGTGATCACCGTGAAGGAAGGATCGAGCCTGAGGGTGCGGTCCGCTCCCTCTTCCCAAGGCGAAGTTTTGGGCAGTCTGAAAAGCGGCGACATGCGGCCCCTGCTGGAGGAATCGGGCGACTGGTATCAGGTCGAATTCCAGGACGGACAATCCGGCTGGGTCAGCCAGAAATTTTCCAGCAAAATGGATGTGGGATTTAATGTGATTCCCCAACCGTAATTGCCTGTCCGGTTTCCTCGCCGAATGGTTTTATCCCCCCTTTCCCGGCTTTAAAAATATCCCTTTTTGATTTTGAAATCTGATACAACATCAGGGTTTCCGTCATTGATGAAAGGTACGCCTGATGCAAGCGGTGATCCTGCTGGCCGGTTACGGAGCGCGTCTCAAACGCGACGACATTCCGCACAAATGCCTTCTGCCCTTTGGCGACGAAACCCTGCTGTCGCGCCATCTCCGCATTCTGGAAGGGCTGGAGATCAACCGCGCCGTGCTGGTGGTGGGGCATAACAAGGAGGCCGTGAAACGGTATACCGGCGATCTGGACCTGAGTCTGGCGATCGAGTTCGTGGACAACGACCGCTACGCCACCACCGGCAATACGCTGTCTTTGGTCATGGGACTGCGCGGCCGGCCAGGGGACTTTCTGGTGATGGACGGCGACGTGCTGTACCCCCGGTCGGTCCTGGAGGAGTATGTCCGCCGGTCCCAACCCTCTTCCTTTGCGGTGACGCCGGTGGACATCGGTGATACCGAGGCCACCAAGGTGCTCCTGCGGGCGGACCAGACCATCGAGTCGTTCGTGACCAAACGGGACCTGACGCCGGCGGAACAATCCCAGTTTCGCATGGCGGGCGAGGCGATCGGCTTTTTCATGCTGAGCCCGGAGGTGGCCAGCCATGTCGTGGAGTTGTTCGACCGGGAGGAACCGCGCTTTATTCAAACCCTCTGGGAGATTATCTTCAATGAAATCACTCCGCAGGATGCCATTCGCCCCTACTCTCTCCCAAGTGGGGGATGCATAGAAATAGATACGCAGGAGGACTACGAAACGGCTCTCAAGCTGTATCGCTCCCAACCCGAAAAGTATTGAAGATCCCCTGATTATGAGTCTTTGGGGCCTTGGGCTCAAAATATAATGTACTGACATCTATGGCCTTACCCGACTGAACCCCACGAAATCGAAGTGTCTGCCCCTAAAAAACCCCAAAAATTTAGTAAATTAGATACACAAAAAACCATTATTTTAAAAAAATCATACAACTAAAATAATCAATAAATTTTTAACGCGTTTTTTAGTCATATAGCATTAATTAATAAGTCATTTTGCAGTGGTTTTTATAAATTATAATTTTTGACTTGGGTGTAAGTTCTTTGGCACGTCCTTTGCTGTTTAATAGGAGTTGAATTTGGGATACCTCTTTTGAACCTGTTGTTTTTGCTGGAGTTAATGAAAATGGAAGTCTTACAAGGATTGGCGCAGCAACTTCATTTTTCGCTGACCACGAATCAACTCATAATCAGTATTGGGATTCTGGCGTTGGGAGTCATTTGGGGACGCTTTAAGGCGGGAGCCCTGCTGTCCCTGGGGTCCTTTGCCCATTGGGAATACGCCGCCAATAAAACGGTGCTTTTCGAGATGGCGGCAGCCAATATCTATGGCATTTTTATGACCATATTTTTCGGCCTGTTTTTGGGATTTTTGCTCCTTTATGCCTGGGTTTTGCCTTCCTCAAGGTAAACCTTCAAAGACCGGTGAGTTTCAATGGGGGATCGACACCGTGGTGGACGTTACGCATTGTACAATCACCATTGACATGATCATTCTGGTACTCGGTTTGCTCGGCCTGTGTTTGGTGTGGTCGCGTTATAAGGTGGCATCATTCATCGTTTATTTATCCTCCATGTATTGGTTGTACACGCTGTATCAAACGGACCTGCTCCAGATCATCGGACCCAACGCGTTTTACTGGTCGGGGGCGGCCGCGCTGGGTCTGGCCGGGATTCTGTGGACCCTCATGAATGTGATGCCGGAAAGGTATTGATTTTCCCGAGTCGTCTCCTCTCTCCTTCAAGTCTTGTTTTGCCGGGCACCGGGGC
>CAYPKH010000283.1:0-3153 GCA_964411245.1 uncultured Nitrospina sp. | reverse complement strand
ATCCTCGGTATTGGTTGTGTTTTGGGAAGAACATGGAGGTTTCCTTTCTATAAAAAGAGGGCCGATTTTTGTTTTTTACATTGACAATATATGTTATCCTGATTCCATCTTGATTCACTCTTTACCTTTAATATAGGAGGCGAAGGTTAAGCCTCCGTTAACCCGGTATTAATATTTTTTAATCCGTTGCCGCGGCGCCCAGTCAGTTATTGATGAAAGTTATTTGATTTATGGCAAAAAAACCTAAAGCTACAAAAAAACCCAAGGTGGCCAAGAAAACCAGGGTTGGGGCAAAGTCTAAGGTTGCTGAAAAACCCAAGGCTAAGAAAAAATATAAGGGTCAAAAAGTACTGGTGGTTGATAACTCCCGTTGGATTGCCCGCCTCATCAAAAATCAACTCAGGGACATTGGGTTCGAGGATGAACTGGTCTCCATTGCCACCGACGGCCACCAGGCCTATCTCATCCTGGATCTCAAGGAATTCGATCTGGTGACCTCAGGCCTGTATTTGAAATCCCAGAACGGGTTGGATATGCTGATAAAGGTGCGGAATGACCCTCGGGAGCGGATGAAACATATTCCCTTTCTGGTGATTTCGGCAGAGCGCACCGAGGGCAATATCGATGATCTGGCAAAGGCCGGAGCCAGCGGCTATTTGACGAAGCCTTTTGTGAAGGGAGAACTGACGCAGATGGTGGATATCATCATTAATAACCCGACCGGGAATTGCGTCCGCATCGATCAAAAATACAAGCCGAGTCCCATTCTTTATGATCCGTCCATGGATGATATCGGCATTCATCCGAAAGTCATTTCAGGATTCATTGAAAGTACGGTGGAGGCGTTCAGCCAATACCTGGTCACGGCCATTCCCGGCCAGCCTCAACCGGGAAACGGCGCCGACGGGGATTTTGTGGTCTCGGTTGATTTTGTCGACGATGAACATGAAGTTCGAGTGGTGCTTCTGGTTTATTTTCCCCGAAAAATCGCGTGCAATATCTATGAAACCATTTTCGGGGAACTGGATATGAATCAGATAGAGGGAGTAGTGCAGGAGCTGGGCAATATCATCGGAGGCATGGCTAAGATCAAGGCCGCGGAATCCCCTCATGAACTCCTCAAGTTAATCAACGGCGGCCGGCCGGTCGACCCGCGCAAGGAAATCGAAATGCATTTCAAGCTGGGTTTGCCGGAGACCCGGGAGGACGGTAAAAAATCCCTGAACCTGGGAGAGGAACCCCAATTCACCGTACCCTTCACCGTCGAAGGCGAGAACGCCTTCCTGCAGGTCTATTTTCAGCACACCTGATGGCGTTCAGGCTCCCAGCTGCCGAATCGCCTCATATAAAACGATGGCAACCGCATTGGCCAGATTGAGCGAGCGTACCCGCGGGTCGTATAACGGGATCCGGAACGCCTCACTGGAATAGCGTTCGATCAGCTTTTCAGAAAGTCCTTTCGTCTCCTTGCCAAAAACCAAATAGCTTCCCGGCTCGAACCGGTGCTCCAGATACGATGGCTTCGCTTTTTTGGAAAAGAAAACCAGCGGTGCGCCGTCCGGCAAGGATTCGAGAAAAGCGTCCAGGCCAGGATGCCGCACCACATCCAGATGCCGCCAGTAATCGAGACCGGCACGTTTCAACTGGGTGTCATTGATTTCAAATCCGAGCGGGTCGACCAGGTGCAGGGTGGACTGGGTGGCCAGACATAACCGTCCGATGGACCCGGTGTTGGTGGGAATTTCCGGTTCGATCAAAACGACCTGAAGCTGGTGGGGCATACCGGGGGCCGGTCAGGATTGAGGGCGGATGCGGTAAAAATAACCTTCGAGCTTGCAGAAACTTCCTCCCCGCACCACCCCCAGAAACACGCTGGCCTTATTTTCCGAAACCTGGTCCAGAATCTGATTCAACTCCTCGTGTGAGACCTCTTCCCATTCCTGGCAGTCCGTGGACCGTTCCAGGGGAAAGCGCGAGAGGTCCTCCATTTCAATGTGGTACCGGTTTTTTCTCATGGAATGTTCATCTGTTTCGTTCAAGGTCGATGGTGTCATGGGCATGCCCTTTCAGCTCACCCTGAGATTATATCAAACAATCTGCGGCGCCGTCATGGGTGAGAAAACCTATTCTATATAGAAGGCCGAAAATGGACAGGAAATAATGGCTCGGGGATAAGGTGGGGACCAATATAATGACTTTAGGTGCGGAAGGTCAAGATCAGTGGAGGGTATCACTCCTTCGATGCGCCGCGGGCGCATTGCGGGTTGGGCGCGTATGCTGCCCTTCAAAAGGTGCAGGTCCGGTGGTCCGACGGCACCACGACCGTCATTGCACATCCCTTCCCCGCCAACCGCACCTACCTCTTCTAATGAAAATCTACCAAACTGGCTTTCCCCGGGCTCTTCAAAATGACCCGGGCTATAAAATTTTAATTAAATTTCGAGGACTTAATGGGTTGTCAATTGCACGGTAGAAAATTAGCCAAAAAGGTATAAAATATCGTCCCTCAGGATAGTCCGAATCAAACTGTCAGGGAGGGGACCGATTATGGGAGAACACTACCCGTTGGTTATTGTTGGAGCCGGACCGGCCGGCTTGAGCGCTTCATTAAACGCGACCCGCCACAAACTTTCCCACCTGGTTCTTGAAAAAGCTGAAATCGCCAACACGGTTCATCAGTATCAACTGCGCAAAAGAGTGATGTCTGAACCTTCCAAATTGCCCCTTCGGGGTCAATTGGAATTTAAGGCCGGAACCCGGGAGGAGGTTCTGGAAAAATGGAACAATATCGTCGCCACCCACAACCTGAATATTCGGTGCGGTGTGGAGGTCAACCAGATTCAAAAGGACAATGGAATTTTCCAAATTTGTTTTAATGAGAGTTGTGTCACCAGCGACCGGCTGATCCTGGCCATTGGTCTGGCCGGCACGCCGAGTAAACTGGATGTGCCGGGCGAAGAACTTTCGCATGTGTCTTATAGTTTGGCGGATCCCGCCGCTTTTGAGGGCCAGAAAATACTTATCGTGGGAGCGGGAGATTCCGCCATCGAAAATGCTTCGGCTCTGGCTGAAAAGAACCAGGTTACGATAGTCAACCGAAGAGATAATTTCTACCGGGCGAAAACGGCCAATGCCCGTTCCATCCAGCAATCC
>CAYPKH010000282.1:0-3179 GCA_964411245.1 uncultured Nitrospina sp. | reverse complement strand
CGTCCTTGCTCCCGTTCTTTCCCTTGCCGATCACCGGGTTCCACCGGATGCGCCCCAGTTCCTTTGCGTGATCCTCGGGATGGTAAACAATCAATTCGTCGTCTTCCGACTGCGCCGGGAGGATGGCAAACCGGGCCCGCGGGGTGATCCACCGGTTGGCGTCGGCCTTCTGCAACCACTCCTCGCGCAGGTGTTTCAACTGCTCTGCGGTGACGCCTTTTTTCTTCCACGAGGACTGCTTACCGAATTTCCAGTTGAGGGAAAACAGGCTTTTGGAATCGATGACGTTAGTCAGCTTCTCCAGCTTGAGCTCCACCTTGTGAATGCCGTAACCGTTCTGCAGAACCTCGTGCTTTTTGAAACTCACCTGGCGCCGGTCGAGGGTCGCCAGCAGTTTTTCCCGGTTCTCTGCGATCCCCTTGGCGCGCTGGTAACTGCGGATGAGCTTCTCCCGGTTGGCGGCCAGCAGTTCTTCCTGCTGATCGCGGTCCATCAGCGCGTTCATGGTGTTGACGCCGTCCATGCCGCTTTCGCAGTAAAACACGTTGGACAGGATCTGTTCGGTCCGGTCCTGGCCGAACATCGCCACATACCCGGCATGACGGTCGTTGACCGGCGCGCCGCCGATCAATACCGGAATCCGGTAATCCTCCTCCTTCAGCATACGGGCGACGGTGATCATGTGGTTCGAGGTCTGCACCAGCAGGGCGCTGAGACCGATGGCATCCGCGTTTTCCGCCCGCGCCGTTGCGATAAATTTCTCCAGCGGCACCTGCACCCCGAGATCAATCGTGCGGTACCCGTAGTTTTCCAGCAGGGTCTTCGCCAGATCCTTGCCGATGCTGTGCACGTCCTGGTACACGGTGCCGATGACCACCACGCCTTTGTAATCGATGGCGGCTCCCGGTTCCACACCGCTGGTGTGCCGCATCCACGCCTCGAGAAATCCCATGACGTTGCGCATCACGTCGGCGCTTTTGAGCAGATGCGGCAGGCTCACCTCGCCGCGTCCGAACCCGTCGCCGAGCTCCTTCATGGTCTTCATCAGGTAATCGCTGATGAAAGCCAGGGGCTCGTGCCTGTCCAGGGCCTCGGCGGCCTGCAGGACGATTTTGTCCCTGTATTCATAGGTCCAGCCGTCTTTCTCCAGCGTCCCGGCGGTCTTCTCCTTGTAACCGTCCATGATCTTGAAGCAGATGCTTTCCTCCAGCGGCAGGTCGGCGTAGTTGTGCTTTTTGGCGACGGCCCCGGTTTTCTTTTTGACCGCCACTTCCTCGAGCCGGTCGAACGCATCCATGTCATGTTCGAGAATGATTTTACGGCCCAGGGCAACATCCTCCGGCGGCAGGCTTTCCACCGGCACATAGTGGTTGGGATTAAGAATGGCGCAATCCAGTCCCTTCTGCCGCGCCTCGTCGAGGAACACGCTGGTGAGCACTTTCCGCATATACGGTTTCTGGCCGAGGCCCGCCGTCAGGTTGCCGACGCCGATGGTCGTTTTCAAATCAGGATGAATCGCCTTGATGCGTGGCAGGCTGTTCAACGCCTCCTGGCTGAAGTTCATGCCCTCGGTCGATTCACTGCCGATGGGATAGGCGTTGATGTCGATCAGAATCTGATCGGGTGTCACGCCGTATTTCTCTCCAGCCTGTTTGACGATCTCCACCGCCAGGTTGTATTTTTCATCGGCGATCATGGCGGGACCCTTCGGTCCGTTGACCAGAGCGATGTAAATCGGGTGATGCTCCCGGCTCATGGTGAGCACCGCGTCGAGCTTGCTGACGCCGGGCCGGTATTCCTCCAGGCTGATGGAATTGACGATCGGCCGGCCGGGATAGGTTTCCAGTCCTTTCGCCAGGGCTTCCACCGAAAACGAGTCGATGCACATCGCCCCTTTGAAGTCGCTGGTCACGCCGTGAATCACCTCCGGCAGAACCTTCTCGGTTTCGACGATGTTGCTGTCCAGGCACACGTCGATAATCTCCATACCCAGATCGTCGACCTGACTGTGCGCAACTTCTTCCAGGACTTCCATCCGCACGCCCTCCTCGGTTTCGACCGCGTCGCGCACTTTTTTACTGCCGCGCACGTTGAGCATCTCGCCGATGCGGACCAGTCCTTCGGAACTGTCGAGCGCCACCGCCTCCTGCGGTCCGGAGATGTAAATTTTCGGATCGGTTTCCCGCTTGAGGGGTTTGGCGTCGCGAAACTTGTCGCGCAGGACGCGGATATGATCCGGGCGCGTGCCGCAACAGCCGCCGATGATGGCCACGCCGTGCTCTTTCACAAACGGTTCCAGGATCTCGCCCATCGCTTCCGGCTCCAGCTTGTAACAGGTCTGGCCGTCTTCCGACACCGGCTGACCGGCGTTGGGCACGATCGATATGGGATGTTTGCAGAAATGACTGAGGTGCTTCACCGTAGCTTCCATCTCCGCCGGACCGACGGTGCAGTTGATGCCGAACACGCTGATGCCCATGCCCGCGACGGCGGTATACGCCGCGTGGATGTCGGTATTGAAGATCTGCATTTTGGAAAACTGGTCGACCGTCACCTGCGCGATGATCGGCAAGCGCTTGCCTTTTGTGTCGAACGCGCGGTTGGCGCCGATGATCGAGGCCTTGAGCTCCAGAATATCCTGCTGGGTTTCGAACAACAGCACATCCGCCCCGCCGTCGATCAGACCCTCCACCTGCACCCGGTTGTTGTCCACTACCACGTCGAAGGTCGTCTTCTGCAGATTCGCCTGGGTGCTCGACAACACGTTGTTCGACGGGCCGATGGACCCGGCGACGAACAGGGGACGTCCGTCGTATTCCGGAAGGCTTTGGTAATGCTCGACCGCCTTGCGCGCCAGGCGGCAGCCTTCGATGTTCAGATGATAGGCGATGGTTTCCAGGTGGCCGCCCATCAGCGTCAACCCGTCGGGAACGGTGTCCATGTCCGAGGTATCGATCTTCGACCAGTCGAATTCCTTGAGGCGCAGGGGGGATGCGCCGAAAGTGTTGGTCTCGATGAGGTTCGCCCCCGCCTGCAGGTACTGGAAATGGATGTTCTCCAACTCCTCCGGCCGGGCAAACACCAATAAGTCGGTCAGCATACGAAACAGCGGCCCGCCGAAGGTGGCGTCGGTCACGTCCAGCGACTGCACCATGGTGCCCATGGCGCCGTCCAGAATC
>CAYPKH010000281.1:0-3183 GCA_964411245.1 uncultured Nitrospina sp. | reverse complement strand
CGGGTTGCTGTGGGTCTCCAAAGATTTGAACGCTCCGGCGAGTTCTTTCGGATATCGGTTTTCAGTGAGCACCAGGCTGCGGCGCAGGTCGATCATCTTGTTGACGAATTCGATCATCACCGGGCATTCCTCCTCGCACGCGCCGCAGGTGGTGCAGGCCCAGACCGTTTCGTCCTGGATCACCCCTCCCAGTAAAGCCGCCGGCGTGCCGCTGGACCCAGTTTGATTCTCTTCTTTCTTTTTTTTACTGAGCAGATTAGGCGTTTCCGCATTGAGATGATCGCGCAGGTCGATGGTGAACTGTTTCGGCGACAGCGGTTTGTCAGAATTGAGCGCCGGGCAAAACACGTCGCACCGCCCGCATTCGGTGCAGGTGTGCAGGTCGAGCAGTTTCTTCCAAGAAAACTCCTCGATGCGGGTGACGCCGAACGTGTCCTGGGTTTCGTCCTCGAAATCGAGTCGACTCAACTGGTTGCCGGTCTGCGTGACGTTGCCCAGAAACACGTTGGGAATGGAGGTAATAATATGGAAGTGTTTTGACCGCGGGAGCAGAACCAGAAAGATCAGGATCGAAATAACGTGTGTCCAATAACCAGCCTGCCATACATTCTTAAGGGCGGCACCTTCCATTCCCGTCAACAGGGATGAAAGTCCCGAGCCCAAAGGAGCCCACCATCCCGCCAGGGATTCAAATGCCGCGATCTCAGCCCCGTCGAATAGGACATCCGACACCATGATGACGAGGATGAGGACCAGGATGGCAATCCCTTCGCCGGAGAGGTTGAGGCGCTTCGGTTTCGTCACCAGCCGGCGGAACAACGCATAGCAGCAGGCCAGGATAACCAGCAGGACAAAACCGTCTTTCACCAAGAGGTAGGCATGTGCCAGCGAGTCCCATCCGGGCAGGACCATTTTGAAGCCCGGAAAAAAGCCGATAATGAAAAACTGAAAAGCACGAAACAGTAAAATTAAAAAGCCCCAGAAGATGAGGGCGTGCATCAAACCCGCTGGTCCGTCCTTGAACATTTTGGATTGGGCCAGGGCGATTACCATGGTGTTCCATAACCTCCGGATGGGGCGGTCCAGCCGGTTTTCATTCCCGGCCCGGGCCAACACCCGCGCTTTCGGCCACAGCCCCCATAGAAAAAAAATCAGGGAGATTAAGGTGACACCGGCCAGAATCCAGGGAGGACCCGGAATCTCGAAGCCTCTTATGGGATGGGAAACGATCAGAGTCGCGGAATCATCCATGAAATGGGTCATTAGAGACTATTCTGAAAACGATCGAAAGGGCTCCTACACCTCTGTTCAGGAGGGTGGGGAAGATCGGTTCAATTCCAGTTGTTTTCACTTGCCCCTGTGATATATTGAAACCAAGGGGAATAATTTATTTTCTTCCGAATCACTCGCTTTAAGGTGACATCGTGACTTCCGGAAAACACATTTATGTCAGTATTTTATTATACATGATCGGCGCGGCGGGTCTGATTATTGCTACGGGACCGGCTTGGGCGATCAACACGGACGATGCGTTTCCACTGCATCAGGAAAACCCGAATCCGTCGCTCAACAAGCATCCCCTGCTCCATATTCCGGCCGAGGAATACCGCGCTCACAATCCGAATCTTACGGATGAGATCAACGAGCCGCACCCCATTCCCGAATATCTGAAAAAATTTCCGAAGAAGGGCCGGTTCCCGGTGTATTATCATCAGCTTCTGGAGGTGGACCCGGACGACCAGGTGCAGAGCAAGGTGTTTGACAGCAAGGCCTTCAAACAGGCACGGCGCATCGGGGTGGTCTTTTTCGAAAATAAAACCCATGGGCTGGGTAAGGATAAGAATGCCGGGTATCTGGTCGCTAACCAGTTTTCGGACGAGTTGCAGTCGGTGAAACAACTGTCGATCATTTCCCCGACCCGGATGCTGGAGGAATTCCAGTTGAAGATGATCACCACGCCGGACACGGCACCCGGATCGGGAAGTGGTCCCGCTTCTTCCGGCCAACCCGCCTTGAAGCCGGGTTACGATTTACCCTATTCCAAGGAAAAGTTTGACGCTGTCCTGATCGGCACCGTCACCCGGTACACCAACCGGTACCGGAACCATTTGGGCCGCCCGGACACCAGCGAAGGCGCCGGGGTGGAGTTCGGGGTGTACCTGATCAGCACCCGGACCGGGGAGGCCATCTGGGGAGCCCAGTTTACGGGATCGCAGACTGTCTCGATAGGCAATATCTTTTCAGCAAAAAACCGGTGGATGGACAAGCAGGATTTTTCCCGCTACGCCATCAAAAAAGTGTTGAAGGATTTTCGCGATATGGTAAACACGGAGTAAGCCCCTCACGGACAAGGACCATGAACGAAAGCTTTGATTCCCATTCCATCCATGACACACCGGATCTCAACCCGGAGAAGCAGAAGAAAAAGAAGCTTTGGAAAAACCTTTTCATTCTGAACCTCTGCGTGACGATCCTGCTGGTCAGTCTGTTCTGGCTTCCTCTGAAGCTGGAGCAAATCGACAGCTTTCTGGAGTCGCCCAGCGTCAACCAGAAAAAAGGCGGCCCGGCCCGGCCCTCCCGAGGGGCGCAATCGATTGCCACGGTGAACCCCAATCTGCTTGCAGCGCAAAGCATAATGATCGACGCCACCAACGAGGAGCAATGGACTTATTTTGATTTCTCGCGGGGCCGACAGGTGAAAATCCATGATCCCTCTTCGCTGGAATGGGATCTGGCCTTCCGCCGCGGTAAAATCATTTCCAACGGAGGCGCCACCAACAAGTTCGGCCAGGCGGGGCTGATGGATCTGGGAGAAGTCTCGTTCGACGCGGTGGAAAACGTTCCTTCGAAGGAATTTGTTGTGGATCAAGCCACGCGCACCGAACCGGAAAACCCCGTGCTGGTGAACTGGTTCAAGTACAATTTCATCACCCACAAACTGACGGCACGAAAAAACATCTACGTCCTGCGCACTTCCGACGGCAAGTTCGCCAAGATCCAGTTTATGAGTTACTATTGCGCGAACAAACAGCCGGGTTGCATCCAGATGAAATACGGCTATCAGGACAAGGGCACCAAAAGTTTCCTGAAGGATAACAGCGGCTCGTTCGCCTCGTCTGTGGTGGCCGAAAATCCCAATATTTCAGGGCTTTAGGGATCAATCTCGAATGCCAGGCCAGGTCC
>CAYPKH010000280.1:0-3192 GCA_964411245.1 uncultured Nitrospina sp. | reverse complement strand
ACCCCCGCGACCCCCAATACTTCTCCAGCTTCAAAATCACATCCTGAAAATTCATAAGACCGGTTTTAACAGAGAACGGCGATAGGTGTCAACCTCCGTGGCTGTACCCAAGTAATAAGGAGAAGGAGGGGGTATTATATCACCGCGACGGTTTTGGGGGTGAGGACGACTTTTTGGACTTTGAATTTGAGGTCGAACAAATTGTCGCCGATGGTTTTGATGACGGTCAGTCCCTGGATTTTGGTGAGATCCAGCCGGTTTTTGGAGACTTTGAAATGGCCGCCGATTTTTTTCTCGCCGATGATCTCCGGCGTGAACAGCGGCACGTTGGGAATCTTCTCGCGTATTTTTTTGCCGGTGTTGAGGAACATTCCCTCCAGTTTCCCCTTTTCGCTTTTCAGGACGAGGTCGCCGCGGAGTTTTTGAATACGGATCCCCTTTTTTTGGTCGAAACCCGCAATATTCAAAATGTGCAGGAGCGGGACCTTGCCGCCGCCTTTCAGGGACATCTGCCCGATGAATTGAATCAACTGGGCCACCTTTTTATGATCCTTCTCGGCGATGGGGATTTCAAAAATATTTTTAAAGTCATCAAACATCGGCAAGGCTCCAGAGACTGCTTATTTTTCCTCTGGATATTATAAAATGAATACCGGTCGTGCTGGAAATTAATTGAACGATAGGGTGAAGACGGCGACATAAAATTTGGAGGGGTGTTTGAGCATCGCGCCTTACCATGGGCAGGTGACTATTTATTC
This sequence comes from uncultured Nitrospina sp., assembly GCA_964411245.1. Lineage (GTDB taxonomy): Bacteria > Nitrospinota > Nitrospinia > Nitrospinales > Nitrospinaceae > SZUA-226. The sequence goes on along the minus strand of CAYPKH010000280.1, from coordinate 2,434 downwards.
AGGTCCTCGAGGTCATGTTTCCGGATCAGTGCCTTCAGGTTTTTGTTGAAGGCGTCGGACTGGAGCAGTTCCTGTCCCCATACACTACCGATCTGTCCCGCCTCCCGGCTGATGGCGGGCATCTTCACCTTCCATTCCTCCCAGAACGGCGTTTCAAACATCTCGATGAGTTTGCGGATCACCTCGTGCGACATATTTTTGTCGTACACGGGAATCATCCGTTCCACCAGGGTGTCGATGTCCTGCTGCCTGATCAGTTGATAGTACTCCTGCCAGAAGGCGTCGGGCATTTTGGGATAGGCCTGGGAGAATCCCATCGAGTACTGGTTTAGCAGGTTATTCTTCATGAGGTCCAATTGATCGTAAATTCCCGAAACCTCCAGCAGTATCCGGATATCCCGGGCTTTGGCGGCGGGATCCGCCGCCGTTCCGGAAGCCGGGCCGGCAATGAACAGGAGCACCGCCACAGCGGTCCCGGTAATTTTGAATAGGAGGTTTGATCTCATAGCATGGCTCCGAAGGTGAATGGGGTATTAAGAAAATTTATTTTTTGAGGTCCTCGAAATCGCGGCGTACGGTTTCGATGGCTTGACGGTACCGTTTGCCGTCGCCATAATCGAAAAAATACTTATAGCGGCTGTGAATATCCCCCACCCGCCGGGCGTGCTTGATCGGGCACCAGTGCTGTTCGGTACGCGCCGCCACTTCCCGCGCATAGGCCATCACACCGTTGAAATAGCCGCAAAAGACGCAGTTCATCTTCTCGATGAAATTCAGATAGCTCAGGTGGTGCCGGTCGAGTACGATAAAGTCGCCCCGGCGTACCTTGGGAATGCCGTACACGGGAAAACAGACGGCCTGGGAAATCGTAATCATCAAATCCATGAGCAGGACCGGAAGCAGGCAGGACCACATGACCGGCGCGGTGATAATGGCCAGCGGCCGGGCATCTCTCAAATAGGAGCGAATCGCTTTCATCAAATGGCGGTGTTCCTGTCTGATTTCCCGCTGAAACCGGACTTTTTTCTTGTGGATCTGATAAAAAAACTTCTCCTGCTTTTTCTGAAGCTCCATCGCCAGCTCGCTGTCCAGCGTCCGGAATTTTTCCAATAGCATTTCCAGTCTATCGTTCATGAGGTCACCTGGGGATAAGGACTTAAAAGGGTATTTTCTTTAAACATATCATTATTTTATTTGTTTGCAAACCGGGCCGCCAAAACCCATAATCAGGGGAAACCAACCGCCATTGGGACCGCATGCATAACGTATACAAGGAAGTATCGGTCCAGGACGCGCAACGGATTCTGGACTATTGCCGCCGCCACACCATCCAGGAAGGCGGCCTGTTCGAGGTGTATTCCACGCCGGGGCAGGATATCCACATGATCATCGTCAACTCCTGCCCGGAGGACGAACCGATGGCAAAGTTCCGTCCGCTCGGCGCCTTCTACATCAACTTCCTGAAGCCCGGCACCCTCTCCATCGAGGAGGACGACCCGCATTTCGACGGCGCCCCCGCGCGCAAATACCACGTCGCCGCCATCCGCCAGGTGATCGATCTCCTGTTCCAATACGCCTATCCCGGATACGAATTGAGTTACAACGACCTGCCCGCCATTCCCCCTTCCGACCAGCCGGAATAAGGCCCTCATTAATTTTACCTGCCCCCTGGACGCACTGTGATAGACTCGCATCAAACCCTATCCCAGCCCCCAGGCGGAGGGCCGGATTTCAGTATAAAAATTTTGGAACACCGTTCCAGGGAGAATGCTATGTGGCACCGTAATCTGTTATTTTCCATTTTCATGACTGGCGTCCTGCTGTTCGCGGGTGTGCTCTCCGCGCAGGGGGGAGCCAACAACCACCGTACGCCCGACGGTAAACTGAAAGTGCTGTATCACATCGACGGCTCCGACGTCGGCACCGCCAAATACGCCATGGCGCTGATCAGCAAGCATATAGAAGCGGAAGGCGGACCGGACAAGATCGACATCAAGGTGGTGGTGCACGGACCCGCCCTCATGTTGTTCGACGGGGAAACCATCGACCCGGCCCTGAAGTCCAAACTGAAGATCGTGCTGGATAAAGGAGTGAAACCGGAAATGTGCCAGGTTTCCATGAAACTGTTCAAACGGCCGTTGGACAAACTGACGCCGGGGTTCCAGCCTACCGCACACCCCGTTGCCGTCAAACGCATCGCCGACCTGCAGGAACAGGGTTACCTCTACATCAAGCCCTAACCGGGCCAAGCCGATGGGTGCTTATTTATTGTTAATACTGGGTCCAGTGTCACGCTGGCCTCATTTATTTTCCGGGGAGTCGGGTTCCGGCACCGAAGGCGAATCACTGCCGGGGATGGAATAGCCGTTGTCCAGCCATTGCCCAAGATCGATCAGCCGGCACCGCTCGCAACAAAAAGGGAAAAACGCATTGT
>CAYPKH010000279.1:0-3206 GCA_964411245.1 uncultured Nitrospina sp. | reverse complement strand
CGTTCGGTTGACCCAGGCCGCCCGGTGTTTATTTAACGTTCACCAGAAAACTCACGAAACCGTACAGGGCCATGCCGCCCCCGAGCACGGTCAGAACAATACTGCGCACATTTCTTTTTTTGACTTCGCCCCGCATTTTACCTTCGGCATCGATATAGGCCCACTTCATTTTGGGATCACGCATCTTGGCAAACTGCTTTTTTTCCACCTTGGCACACCAGGACAAAATACCGATCCCGATGAAAAACAGGACGGCGCCCAAAATTTGATCCTCATTGAATATTCCACCCAATAATTCGGCCAATCGATCACCTCATCCATGAAGGTTCCTGGTTTTCCCGGCCACCGGGTTCCTTAAAAAATTATAACATAATAAAAACAAAGACATGCCCAATTTTTAGTGGCTTACGCGCCTTGCCCACACCGGGTGAATGGGTTAGACTTTAAATATAAATCTTTGAGTAGTTAGAACCAAAAAAAACCCAAAACGGAATCTCCATGACCAGTCAGGCCCTCGCGCCCGTCCAGATCACTCAAAAGCCCGAGGGCTACCGGTATTCGGTGGAGCCTTTTCTGCTCGCCGACTGGGTCCGTCCGGCCGGAGGATCGCGCATTCTGGACATTGGAACCGGGTGCGGCATTATCCCCCTGCTCCTGATGAGCCGGCAGGCGGATCTCGAGATCACCGCCGTGGAAATCCAGAATTCCCTGGCCCTACAAGCCGTGGACAATGTGGCCAGCAATGGATGGTCCGGCCGCATCCGGGTGTTGGAGGGAGATTATCCGGTGCTCGCCAAGCACTGGCAGCCGGGAACTTTCGACTGGATTCTGAGCAATCCCCCATACCGAAAAGTGAACAGCGGCAAAATCAACCCCTGCCGGGGAAAAGCCCTGGCGCGGCACGAGCTGGCGTTAACGCTGGAGACTCTGGTGAAGGCGAGCGTTCCTTTACTCAAACCGGGCGGAAAAATCGCACTGGCCTATCCCTTTTACAGGCTGCAGGAGGTGATGGCACAACTGCGGCGCCACGGTTTGAATCCCACGCGGATCGTTCGGGTGACCGGGCACCGGGCGGCCGCTCCGAAAATCTGTGTTGTGGAGGGGGGCCAGGGAGAGGGACCGGAAAACCCGAGTGAGCACACGCTGACCATCTATCATCCGGATGGCCGTTACACGCAAACCATGAAGGACATTTATGCTTCCTTTAATTATCCTGAGCGGTCCCACCGCCTCAGGTAAAAGCCAAACCGCGCTGGCCCTGGCGGAGCATCTCGGCACCGAAATTATCAGTGCCGACTCCATGCAGGTCTACCGCCATTTCGACATCGGGACGGCCAAGCCCTCCGCAGAAGAGCGCGAACGGGTGACCCATCACCTGATCGATATCCTGGACCCGGAGGACGAGTTCACCGCGTTCGAGTTCAAGGAACGGGCGCTGGCGTGCATCCGCGAAATCAGGAGCCGGAACAAAATTCCGGTCATGGTGGGCGGCACCGGACTCTATCTGAAAACCCTGCTGGAGAACCGCGACTGCGCCGTTTCCGTCTCTCCCGAAATCCGCCGCCAAGTGCAGGATGAAATCCGGGAAAGAGGAACGCGGGAGATGCACGCCGAGCTGGCCAACGTCGACCCGGTGTATGCCGGCAAAATCCAGTCGACCGATCCTTCCAGGATCGAGCGTGCCCTGTCGGTTCACCGGGAAACGGGAAAAAAGTTCTCCGAGTTTCACCAAGAGGATGCCGCCGCCGATTACGAGTTTGAATCGTACCTGTTCGTTTTGGAAACCGGCCGCCAGTATTTGTACGAGCAGATCGGCCGGCGCGTGGATCACATGATGGACCGCGGATTGAAAGCCGAAGTCGAATCCCTGCTCCATCGCGGTATCCCTTTGGACTGCAAGCCGTTTCAAAGCATCGGCTACGCGCAAATGATCCGGCATTTGGAGAGCGGAATGCCGCTGGACCAGGCGGTGTTTGAAATCAAACGCGAAACCCGCCATTTTGCGAAGCGGCAACTCACCTGGTTCAAAAAAATGGCCGGCCGATTGACCGTACTTCTCGATCCCGGCGAAACAGCGGCACACATCAAAGACAAAATTCTGCGCCGGGTGCCGCTCGGTATCGCTGGCCTGATCTTAGCCTGGCTTTCGATGGGGAGCCCCGCCCCCGCTTTCGCGGACAATGCAGACGGGTTCCAATCGGTCGTGCGCGAATACCATTCAGGCCATTGGGAGGAGGCCCGGGGCCAGTTGGAAAAACTCCTCTTGGGCGGAGTGGACCTCGCCACCCAGAAACGGGCGCGGTTCCTGCTCGGAAAAATTTATGTTCATCAAAAAGATTGGTCCCGGGCGAAAACGTTGTTCCAAAACGGTCTCCGGGAATATCCCGAAATGGGGGATTACGTCCGGCTCGAGTTGGCGCGCCTCCTCCACGCCGAAGGCAACGGGAACGCGGTTTTGAAACAAACCTCCGATCTTTTAAATCGGTACCCGCACACCCTGCTGGTGCCGGAAGTCCGCCTGCTGCGCGCCGATGTGTATGAGGCGTCGGGGAAATTCCGGGAAGCGGTGAAGGAGCTGGACCAGGCGGAAAAGAAAATTTTCCGTAAGCTGGCCAGCCGGAAGTGGACCCCACGGATTCCTGAAATCATCAAACGCCAGGTCCGCCTGTCCAAACTCCTGCAGGATCATGAGAGGGTCTACCTTTTGTACCGCAAACTTTATATTCGTCACCCCAAAGTGGCGGCCCGCCTCCAGGCCAAGGTTCAAATGGACCGGCTGGTCAAAAACGTTTCGGTGACCCCGCGTCCGCTGACGCCAAGGGAAACCCGCCGACGCATGCGGGCGTTGCTGAATAAGGTGGAATATTCGACGGCGATCCGGGAGATCCGGGCGATCCAGAAGAAAAAGAAATTGAAAGGCGAACGCCTGCCGCCAGCGCTTTTCTTTCATTGGGCGGAAGCCTGGAAGGGGCTGCGCAAACGGCCCCGGGCCAGTGCCGTGTTGAATCAGTTTTTAAGGCAATACCCGGAACACCACCGCGCCGCGGAAGCGCATTTCCTGATAGCGGGCAACCTGTGGAACCTGGGAAACCCGCGGAGCGCGCTGCACCATATCAAAGCCCTGTTACGAACCTCGCCGAATTCCAAATGGGCGCCCCAGGCCTGGTTCTACCGCGGGCGCATTTATGAGGATATGCGGGAACCCA
>CAYPKH010000278.1:0-3209 GCA_964411245.1 uncultured Nitrospina sp. | reverse complement strand
ACCAGATTGCCGAGTCCATCATCCTGCACCAGAAGAAAAGCAAAGCGGAAGCGCGGGAGCTCACCCTGGCACTATTGCGCAAGGTGGCGATCCCTTCGCCCGAGCAGCGGATTGATCAGTACCCCCACGAACTCTCCGGCGGCATGAAACAGCGCGTGATGATCGCCATGGCCATCGCCTGCCAGCCGGCGCTGTTGATCGCGGACGAGCCCACCACCGCCCTCGATGTCACCATCGAAGCGCAGATTCTGGAGTTGATGGATCAACTGCGGCACGACACGGACATGGCGATTCTGCTGATCACCCACAATCTGGGCATCGTCGCGCAATACGCCGACCGGGTGGCTGTCATGTATTCCGGCAAGATTGTTGAGGAGGCGCCGGTGGACGTGTTGTTCAAGTCCCCCGCTCATCCCTATACGCAGGGACTGTTGAATTCTTTGCCCCATGGCGAGCCGGGCGAAGCTTTGGAGCCGATCCCAGGAACGGTTCCAAATCCGGTGTTTTTGCCCGGCGGGTGCGCCTTCCATCCGCGTTGCAAGGAGGTCCTGCCGGAGTGCGACCGGGACATTCCGCCGAAGTTCCACACCGGCCAACCGCAACAGCAGGTCGCCTGCTGGTTGTACCGCGAATCGAAACAGGATGCCCCGTCATGAGTGCGGTCGTTAGAATCGATTCCCTGAAAAAATATTTTCCTGTCACCGGTGGCGTGCTCGGCAAGACCGTTAATCAGGTGAAAGCGGTCGATGGCGTCTCATTGGAAATCGGTGCGGGCGAAACTCTGGGGCTGGTCGGCGAATCCGGTTGCGGGAAAACCACGGTCGGCCGGTTGAGCATCCGCCTGCTGGAACCCACCGGGGGAAGCGTCTACTTCCAGGATCAGAATATTTTCGATCTCAATCATGCCGAGCTGACGCGCCTGCGTCCCAAAATGCAGATCATTTTTCAGGATCCCTACAGCTCGCTCAATCCACGGTTCACGGTGGAGCGCATCATCGGCGAAGCCCTGCTGATTCACAAAATAGCCGACCGGACGACCCTCAAACAGAAAGTCGAAACGATCATGGAGAAAGTGGGGCTTTCGCCAAAATACAGCCGGCGGTATCCCCATGAATTTTCCGGCGGCCAGCGGCAGAGGATCGGCATCGCCCGGGCGCTGGCGTTGAATCCGAAATATATCGTCTGCGACGAACCGGTGTCGGCGCTGGACGTTTCCATCCAGGCGCAGATCATCAACCTTCTGCAAACACTGCAGGCGGAAGGCGACATTTCGATGCTGTTCATTTCGCACGACTTGAACGTGGTCAAACACCTGTCGCAGCGGACGGCGGTGATGTATCTGGGAAAAATTGTGGAGACCGCGCCGACCGACGTCCTCAACCGCGAGGCGGCGCATCCTTATACCCAGGCCCTGCTGGCCGCCAAACCCTCGCTCGACCCGAAGAAGAGAAACCGGCGTACGGTTCTTGGGGGCGACGTCCCTTCGCCCATGAATCCCCCTTCCGGATGCCATTTTCATCCGCGATGCCCCAAGGTGATGGACCATTGCAAAACCGAGGTGCCCCGCTCTATCGAGTTGAGTCCCGGTCATACCGTGGATTGCCATCTTTATAGCGATCCTTCCTGAACCTACCCAGAATGGCGGCTCATTTCAACCACCTTTTCCCTCATCATCTTACCCCTCACCCTGGTCTTTTTTGGATAAAGACGATCCGCAAGCCCGGTCCCCTGGCTCACCGCTTCTTAATTACCCAAAAACAAGTGATTTGGGAAAATCCAAGCCTTTGGCCCTCAAACTAGATTTACCATGAAACCCTTATTTTCTAACAATTTATGGATAATTTCCGAACAAACATCTTAAACTCCCCTTATACTGATTTCTGTACCCAAAAACTATTATCCCAAAGCACAGCATGCACCTGGTCCAGCTAAAAGACGTCGAGCTTTTCAAATCCCTGCCCGTTTCCACTTTATGCGAATTGGCGGAAGAGTGCGAACCTGTAATCCTCCAGCAGGGGGAAGTGTTGTTTAAAGACGGCGACCCCGGAAACCACATGTATGTGGTCTTGGCCGGACGGCTGACCATTATCAAGCAGGACCAGGAAATATCCCAGATCCACTCCGGACAGGTTTTTGGTGAAATGGCCATTATCGAATCCAAAAGCCGTTCCGCCACGGTCCAGGCAGATATGGAAACCATATTACTGGAAATCACCAAACCCCGATTCGATTCGCTTCTGGCGTCCCACGATCAGTTTCTGTTTTCCCTGTTGTCGATCCTGTCAGACCGGTCCCGCGGCCACATTGAGGATTTGGCCATGGGCTACCGAAAAACAGAGGAACAGGAAAAAGTTTCCGTGCATCTGCTACGCATCCTGGATGACTCTCCCAATGAGATTTACATCATCGATTCCTCGGATTTTAATGTGGTTCGCGCCAATGAGCTGGCGCTCAATAATCTGGGTTACAAAAGGGAAGAGATTGCCAATCGCACGATTTTCGATCTCATCAAAAACCTGACCCCGGACATATTCAATAATCTGTCGCGCCCTCTCCGCAACAACGAAGAATCCTTCGTCACTTTTGACGGTATTCACCAGAGAAAAAATGGAACCCAATACAACTCTGAAATCCGCTTCAAACTTCTCCAGAAGGAATCCAACCCTCTGTACGTGGCCATGGCGGTGGATAAAACCGAACGGTTACTGATGGAGGAACGCCTCGAGACCCTGGCTTATTTTGATCCGGTGACCGGCCTGCCGAATATGACCCTGGCCAAGGACCGTTTGGGGGTCGCCATTTCCCAGGCGGACCGGCACGAGAAATTGATCGCGGTCCTCATCGTCAGTATCATCAATTACAAAACCATCAGTCATTGGCTCACCCCCCACCTGGGTGACCTGTTGCTGAAGGATATCGGGAAACGGCTGGAAGGATGTCTCCGCAAAGAGGACACGGTGGCGCGGCTGGACGGCGAGAATTTTCTTCTGATCCTGAGCGGTTCCAGCCACCAGCGGTTTGTCACCCTCATGGCTCAGACAATTCTGCAAACCCTGGCGCCCATGTTCGCGCTGGACAACCAGGAAGTCAGCATACGGTCGACCATGGGAATCGCCCTGTACCCGCATGACGGCAAGGATCCGCACACCCTGGTGCAAAATGCGCAAGCGGCGCTGTGGTCCGCGAAAGAAAAAGACAAACATGCCTTT
>CAYPKH010000277.1:0-3210 GCA_964411245.1 uncultured Nitrospina sp. | reverse complement strand
CCTATATCCTGCACATCGATCCGGTGTTCGAGATCGGGTACGGCAGTTGTTTCTGGACCTGGCACACCCGGCTTTCCGGCGCGATGGGATTCGCCTTCGACGTCGGCGAGATTTTGTGGTATCCACAGGGCAGTCTATCGGCCACCGTGCGGGCGGTGCGGTTGAACATGAACCCTTTCAAACTGATCCGGACTTATGGCCACCCGAAAACAGCGCAGTAAGAAGGGCGGAGGTGCGGCGGGTCCCGCTCCCGAAAGCGTCAAAAAGGAAAAAGACAAGGCGCGGGTATTGCGCGACTCGGGGTGGTGGCAGAACCAGCTGGCCAAAGGGGAGTGTTATTATTGCGGCCAGAGTTTTGCGAAAAAGGATTTGACCATGGACCACATCGTGCCCCTGGCGCGCGGCGGCAAAAGCTCCAAGGGTAACGTGGTGGTGGCGTGCAAGCCGTGCAACAGCGACAAGAAATACTATACGGCGGCGGAACTCATCCTCCAAAACCGGATGAACTCGAAGATTAATTTCTGAACCCGGACCGGAGCGGAACCATGGAAAGCGACAAGATTCTGAAAATCATTGGATTTGGAACGCTGGCGATCATCCTCCTCGGCTTCCTTCTCTTTATGTTTAAGACTTGAAGGGAATTTCCCTGCTTAGGAAGGGATTTCCATGCTTTTGTCTGGGGCCTGGATGCGGGGGGCGTCTTTGGCGGCGAGGGCTTCGTAGCGCGGGTCGAGTTTTTCCTGTTCTTCCACGATCTTTTTGCAAATCTGCGTTTCACACACCAGCACGAGGTGGTAACCGAATTTGGATTGGATGGGTTCGGGGATCACGAATTTTTCACAATTCAGAATGGCGTCGCGAAAGTCATTGGTTAAAATGCCCTCCATCTCAGCCATTTTGGGATAAATCCATTCCAGATCGCCGCCCATGCCTTTGGAGGAGCAGACGCTGTATTTTCTCGCCAGGCGCGCAAAAAACTTTTCGACCTTTTCCCGGTCCTGGAATTCCTTGTCGGGATCGTCCGTCGGCTCGGCGGCCAGCTCCTTCTGAAACTCGATCAGGGTCTGCCGGATCAGGTTGGCCGCCTCCAGACTGGACATCCGGATATGGCGGACGCGGTGTTCGAGCGGTTTGCTCGTCGTGATCTTGGCTTTTTTCGCCTTGAACACCTTGCGCGGTTTGACGGCGGGGCGTTTCGGTGGTTCGCCTTCCGGGCGGTCAGCGACCTTCGGCTCCTTCGCGGTTTTATCGCGCTGGTAGACGGTCTGTTCCGGTTCCTGTGGCTGTTCCTTATCAGTCATGGCTCAATTCTACCCCAATTCGCTTCGCGGGGTCCAGTGGTAATCAGAATCCCAGCGATTCCAGGTAGTTCAGCACCGCGCCCTCGGCATTGGTCCCGATCACTTGGTGGGCGGCCACCTGCACCTCCGGCAGGGCGTTGGCCACGGCGATACTTTTTCCAGCAATTTCAAACATTTCGAGGTCGTTGAGGTAATCCCCGAATACCACGATCTGCGACAGGGGGATATCCAGGCGGAGCGCCAGTGTGCGCAGCATTTTACCCTTGTCGGCGTGGTGGTGGAACATCTGGAGCCAGTGGAAGCGGCGGCGGGCGATGTCCTTCGCGAAGTACAGATTCAATTCCTCCGGAAACCGTTCCTTGAGGGACCGGTACACCGGCTCCAGCGCCGCGGGGGTGTCGATCAGCAGAAAGCCGGCGATCCGTTCGTCCTCGCTGAACTCGTATTCCTCGACGTAGCGCAGGCGGCCGTTCCCTTCCAGGCTGTTCAGGTAACCCTGCGAGCCTTCGTTGCCGATGTTGCGGTAGTACAAATAATGCCGCTGGTCGTAGGTGTACACGAACGGATCCATGCCCAGTTGTTGCGTCATCTCCAACAGGGCGTCGACCACGTGGGGGGCGATGAAGTTGGACTCGTCGAGGTTTTCCCCGGTTTCGAAATGGGTCAGGTACGCGCCGTTGAACAAGATCACCGGCAGTTGCAGTTTCACGTCACGGAGAATGGGATGGGTCGAATCGTAATTGCGAGCGGTGGCGATGGTGAAGCGGAGTCCGCGATCGATCAAACGGTTCAGGCGGTCTGCCCACGCTTTCGGAAAAACGCCGTACGGACCCAGCAGGGTACCGTCCAGATCGGAAACGTAGAGCCGTTGTTTGGGGTCTGTGGCCATGGGGCTGCGAAAAAATGTAAGGGAACTCTTCCGGAAGAGACTAAACAGGGACTTTTTTATGAATAGATTTACCGTTTATCCTGGGAGTATAATTGATGCCATTATACCGTTTTAAAAATAAAAAGCAGTTAAAGGATTTAAAAATTAAAATGTTACGAATCATTTTCGAAAAATTCTGGGTCTTGATGGTCTGTATTTTGTTGATTCCGTCCTCAGCCTGGGCCTTCGATTTCAGCGGATGGGACGCCTTGGTGAAAAAGTACGTGGGGCCGACCACTATTGCGGGTATCTGGACCCATGGGGTCCGCTATTCCGATTTGAAGAAGGACCCGGCCTATTCAAAGCTGATTCATGAATTGAAAACCTTTTCTCCCTCAAAGCTGAAAAGCGAGAAGGATAAACTGTGCTTCTGGATCAATGTCTACAACGTCATGGCGGTCAAGATGGTGCTGGATCATTACCCGGTGGACAGCATCAAGGATGTCGGGGAGGGGGGCGAATCGGTCTGGAAGAAAACCGTGGGAGTGGTCGGCGGTAAAGAGGTTACCCTTCACGAAATCGAGCACGAAATATTGCGGAAGATGGGCGACCCGCGCATCCACGGCGCCATCGTCTGCGCCTCGGTCAGTTGCCCGGACCTGCGCAAGGAGGCCTACACCACGGACCGTCTGGACGCGCAACTCGACGATCAGTTCAGACGGTTTCTTGAAAATGCCGGTAAAGGTCTCCAAGTGGACAAAAGCGGGGGACGGGTTTACCTATCGAAAATTTTCGACTGGTTCGAGGAAGATTTTGAACCGAAGGGCGGGGTCCTTCCTTTCCTGTTTCGTTACGCGCCGGAGAAAGACCGGTCCTTTTTGAAACAGGGAAACGCTAAAATTTCCTACCTGGATTACAACTGGGGTTTGAACAAAAGGTGAGCGGGAATTAAAGGAGGGAGGAGAGGGAGCCGGCAGACCGGCTCCACTTCTCCTCTGGGCGAACCTGCGGATCAATCGGCATGTTTCCGCAGGAACGTCG
>CAYPKH010000276.1:0-3212 GCA_964411245.1 uncultured Nitrospina sp. | reverse complement strand
GCCTCTATTGTCAAAAGGTAATCGTCCTCGTCGTCTTCTGCAATTACAATGGGGTGTAATCCGTTGAGTTTGGTCGTCATAATACCCGTGGCAAAAGGAACCTTGAGCGGCGGAAAATTAAAAGGGATATCTAATATATTGTAAAGCTCTTATTTAAAATGAAAACCCTTAATTTCCATTAATAACCGGCACCGGCCTGGAGCCCGGCCCAAAATCGGGAAGATATCCCACGGGGTTTGGATTCGTCTCCTACCCCCCCCTCGGCAGATTTGCTTTGGGGACGGTGGTGAAAAATAAAATGCGGGCTTCATTGAGGCCCTCAAAAATGACAAAATTTATGAAAAAAGCTCCTTTACCCGTGTCTGGAACACCCCGGGGCATGGTTCCTTGCCAAGGAGCTCGAAAGGGCCCCCGGCAGAAGGTGCAATAATGTTCGGTGTCTCGAAATCAGCCACGGTTAGTTGACCGCGACAACTTTTTTGCCAAGCACTTTATTCCGGGCATACGGAACCGAGCAGACATAGCGGGAGTAGCCGAACTCATGAATCATGGCATTGAACTGGCCATGACTCCACTCTTTGGGACTCTTCAATTTTTTAAGTTTCTCGGTTTTTTTCTCAAGGTCTCTTGGCTGGATAATTCCGATGATTTCACCCCGGGAGGTTTTTTATCGATTTTCTCCAACCAGTACTTATCGAATTCCACTTTTCCCGCGCGGGAGACGACCTCAATAATCGATTCGCCGGTTTTTACCTGGGAACAGAATTTTTTGATCTGAAATTCGGCATCGGAATTGCCACAGGATGACAGCAACACAGCGCCTGCAATTAAACAGAGAATGACGAAGGACTGCCTTGCGCGGAATGATAAAAAATCGAATGAATTCATACGGTTATGGGTCAACAGGGCTTGGATGAATTTTAAAGTGGCCCGGGAAACGGGCCGGTGATGGAGTTCTCGGGAACGGGTAAAATTTAGGCTCTATGATAATACAACAGGAAAAACCGGTTTGTGAGAGGGGTTTTGGGATCAATAAAGAGGAGGAGAACACTTTCCCGGGCTTACCAGGGCACATGCCCCCAGCCCAAAACCCTAAAGGTCTAAAAGCCTATTATTTCCTGAATCGAAAACAAGTCACCGTATGGTCGTTGACCATTCCGGCGGCCTGCATGAAGGCATAGCAGATGGTACTGCCGGCGAATTTGAATCCGCGCTTTTTCAAATCTCTTCTCATGGCGTCGCTTTCGGGCGTGGTCACCGGGATCTCCGACAGTGTTTTCCATTTATTCTGGATGGGTGTGCCGCCGACAAAGGACCAGAGGTATTTGCTGAACGTTCCGAATTCCTTACGAACCTCCAGATAAGCGCGGGCGTTCAAGCGCACCGAATAAACCTTGAGCCGGTTGCGGACGATTCCCGGGTCCTTCAAAATCTTTTCCAGTTGCCGGTCGGTGAGTCGGGCCAGTTTTTCCGGCTCGAATTGCTTGAATGTTTTTCGGTAGTTCTCCCGCCGGTTGAGGATGATTTCCCAGGACAGCCCGGCCTGCGCCCCCTCCAGGATGAGAAGCTCGAACAGTTTGCGGTCGTTTTTCAGGGGCTTGCCCCATTCCCGGTCGTGATAGGCTACCATCAACGGATTTTTGGAATTTGCCCATTCGCACCTTATTTTCATAACCCTTAATGCCCTTAAATAAAGAGATAATTTTATAGGGATTTAATGTGAAAGTCACCTCATTAGACCTGTAAGGTTTATTCCAACCAAAAGACCAATGAATTGGACTTTAGGATACGAAGGAGGAGATATGAAATCTTTGATTGAATTCAATAAGAAGATTCTTACAATGAAATTTCCCTGGAATCTCTGGGTGGGAGTGCTGGCTTTGGTCAATATGGTGGGTGGCCTGGTTTACATCCGCACCCCGGAGGGGCAGATGGCCCTGGCCTGCCTGATGCTCGCATTCCTGATCATGTGGGGCATTTATGTCAAAAAGGGATTTGTCCGGCTGTTGGGTTTGGGACATTTGATTGCCTGGACGCCGCAGGTCGTCTGGTATGCCCAGGTGATCCTGCAGGGAAACGCGGCGGGATGGTTCCTGTACTGGCTGATGTCCGTAATCGTCGTTAACGGGTTGTCGCTGGTGATCGATTTTGTAGATGTGGTGCGTTACTCGCTGGGGGAGAAACAACCCATGAGTACCTAATTTCTATTTCGCATCGCGGTGAACGGTATCCGGCGTGAAAGCCGGCTGGCAGACCGCGATATATTCCGCACCCCCCGGCGTGCTGTAGCGCACCCATTCCCCTTTGCGTGTAATAATCGCCTGATTGGCATTGACCTCGAAAACATCGTCCCGCGTTTGTACGAACAGAGTACCCTTCAAGACCACGGTGTATTCATCAAACTCCGGGGTTTGCCCCGCTTCATTCCAGCCTGCCGGACTCTCCATTTTTGCGATGCTGACATCCTTCGTATGGCTGTTCACACAGCCAATAAACTCTTTAATGATTTTCGGTATGTTTCCCGCCGCTTCAATGGTAGTGGGCGATTTAATCAGCTCGGGCATGGTATCCACCTGGATAATTTTAAAAAGGGTTAAGGATCGTCGCTGAAACTTATAATAGCAGATTCCTATTGGACGGGGAAATCAGGAATTGTCAGGATGGTGGCGGGCTGGGTGGAGAGGTCGAATCGAAAATTCTTTAGCGCAGTTTGAACAGCTTGAAAAATCCGAAGACCGCGCAGATGCCGCCGAGAACCATCATCACCATGGCTTTATCGGGCGGTGCGCCGTTCAGCGCCTGGTTGATCTGGGAGGAAACCGATTGGGTAATATTGTAACCCCAGAATAACAGTGCGCCTCCCGCCGCCAGCATGACCACTCCCTGTACTTTATTGTTCATGCTCTCTCCTCTTTAAGCATTAATAAATCAAGGTCCTTTCAGGTTAATAGATTTCGCCATAAAATAAAACAAAATTTGAAAGATCACAACCGATGAACATCTTTCACCTGAATCATTGAGCGGTCAACAGGGTATAATTGGACCATGCCTGATTCTGATCCAAAGAAGGACAATACCTCCGCTCCCCCGGTGATCCTGTTTGACGGGGTGTGCAAGCTCTGTAACCGCAGTGTGAATTTTATTCTGCGGATCGACCGCCAGGGCCGTTTGAAACTGGCGCCCTTGCAGTCGGATTACGGCCGCAGGGTTCT
>CAYPKH010000275.1:0-3237 GCA_964411245.1 uncultured Nitrospina sp. | reverse complement strand
CAGGGTGGAGAGGATGAAGGCGAACAGTATCAGCAAACCGCCCATGGTCGGCGTACCCGATTTGCTGAGGTGCCTCTCCGGTCCGTCATCGCGGATTTTCTCGCCGATCTGCAACCGTTGCAGAAAGCGGATCAAAGGCGGGGCGATCAGCAGGCACAGCAGGAGCGCGGTAATCCCGGCCCAGGCGGACCGGAACGTGATGTACCGGAACACGTTGAAGATTGAATAGTCCGTGCTGAGCGGATAAAAAATGTGATAAAACATCGTTTCCTCTAAACCTGTTTCAAGAGTCCTTCTAAAACCTGTTCCATACGCGCCCCGCGCGATCCCTTGAACAGAAGGCAGTCGCCGGGTCCCACGCGTTCGGCCAGATAATCGACCGCTTCCTGATGTTGGTTGCAGAGCGCGACCCGGGCGGCGTCCATTCCCGATGCCAGCGCGCTTTCGCCGGCGATCCGCGCGCTTTCCCCGACGCATACGAAACCGTCGAAGGACAGGGCGGCGGATTCCGCGCCGATTTGCCGGTGCGCCGGTTCGGTTTCGTCTCCCAGCTCCAGCATGTCCCCCATCACCAGAAACTTTTTGCCGGGGGCGTCGAATTGATCCAGCGTCCGCATCGCCTCCCGCACCGATTGCGGGTTGGCGTTGTAGGTGTCGTTCAGGAAGATGATGCCGTGATGGCGGACGACTTCGTTTCTCTGCCGGAGCATCCGCAGATTTTGAAGGCCTTCGTTCATGCGCTCCGGCGCGATGCCCAACACCTGTCCCACCGCCACGGCGGCCAGCGCGTTATAAATGTTGAACCGGCCGAGCAAGGGCAGATGAATAGGAACCGTGCCGCCGGGGGTGCGCACCTTGAAGTCGAAACCATTTTCGCCCTGGGGCCGAATGTCTTGGGCCTGGATATCCGCAGGCTGGTCGATGCCGAAGGTCAGTACCCGCGCTCGGATGTTCTGGGCCAACTCGCGCACCAGCGGGTCGTCGGCATTGACGACGGCGGTGCCGTTTTCGTCCAGCGCCTGGAACAGCTCGCCCTTGGCGGCCTGGATATCCTGCAACGATTTCAGATCGATCATGTGTGCGCGTGAAATGTTGGTGATCACGCCGATTTCAGGCCGGGCGATTTCCGCCAAGCGCGCGATTTCCCCGGCGGCGCTCATGCCCATTTCCAGGACCGCCACCTCATGCGATCCTTCCAGCTTCAGCAGGCTCAACGGGAGCCCGATATGGTTGTTCAGGTTGCCCTGGGTCTTTAATGTGTTGAACCGGGTGCTGGTGATGCCTGCGATCATTTCCTTGGCGGTCGACTTGCCGTTGGTGCCGGTGACGCCCACCACGCGGACGGGAGACCGGCTCCGGTGATATGCCGCCAGCGCCTGCAGAGCGTGCAGGGTGTCCGGAACCGCCACGGCGAACGCGCCTTTTTCTTTCAGAGGAGCGCCTTTGAGCGCTTCCTTATCCGAAACCACCACGCCGGCGGCCTGGTTCGCGATCACCCGATTCAAGAAAGCGTGGCCGTCGAACCGGTCGCCTTTAATGCAAACGAACAACTCGCCGGGCTGCATCGTTCTCGAATCGATCGAGACGCCCTGAAATGTCTGTGAAAGTTCGCCGATCATGCGTTCTCCTTTAACGGCGGTTACCAATGCATTCAAATTGCTGTCCATCAACCCACGCCCAGCCTGATTCTGAGAGCCCGCACCGCCTCTTCGCGGTCGTCAAAATGGATTCTCCCGGAATTGAGGATCTGGTAGTCTTCGTGGCCTTTGCCGGCGATCAATACGAGGTCACCGGTCTGCGCCTTCAGGATGGCGAAATCGATCGCTTCCCTGCGATTAGGGAGGATCGTGTAATGTTCTTTCGGTTTCCGGCCCGCGGGGATGCCCTCGCAAATTTGCCGGATGATCTGTTTCGGGTCCTCGGTACGGGGGTTGTCCGAAGTGATGATGGTGAAGTCGCTCATCTCCAGCGCGACGCGTCCCATTTCCTTGCGTTTGCCGGGGTCGCGGTCGCCGCCGCATCCGAACACGACGATCACCCGGTTTTTGGAGAGGGAGCGGGCGGCTTTCAGGGCGTTGGCCAAGGCGTCGTCGGTATGCGCGTAATCGACGGCTACGATGAAGTCCTGCCCCTGCTGAATTTTTTCAAACCGGCCCGGAACCCGCTCCAGCGATTGGATGCCCTGCTCGATGTGCCCGAGGGACATGCCTTGTGCCAACGCGACGGCGGAGGCGGAGAGCAGGTTGTGAACATTGTGCCGCCCAAGCAGGGGGGACGAAATGGCCTGGGTGCCTGAAGGGGTTTTCAGCGTGAACCGGATGCCGCCTTCCGACAGGACACAATCCTCCGCCGTCACGTCTGCATGCGAATCCAATCCGGTGGTCAGCGTTTCTATGGGATTTTCCTTCACGATTTCCCGTCCCACCGGATCATCGATGTTGATGACCTGTTTTTTAATTTTGCAATCGCGGAACAATATCTTTTTGCTTTCCTTGTAATGTTCGAACGTTTTGTGATAATCGAGGTGGTCCCGGGTGAGGTTGGTAAACACCCCGACCGCGAACCGCAACTCCCGCACCCGCTTGAGCGCCAGCGAATGGGAGGACACCTCGATGCAGCATTTCTCCACCCCTTTGCCGGTCATCTCGTAGAGCATGCGGTTGATCTCCAGCGCCTCCGGCGTGGTCATGGGCGCGGGATATTCCGTGCCGCCGTAGCGGTAGTTGATGGTGCCGATGACCCCGCAGGAATGGCCCGCGGTTTCAAAAATTTTTTCCAACAGATAGGTCAACGTGGTTTTGCCGTTGGTGACGGTGATGCCGATCAAATCCAGCCGGTCCGAGGGGCGCCCGTAAAACCGGTCGGACACCCAGGCCAGCACGTGCCTGGAATCGTTCACGTGAATGGCGGTGACGCCCGGGCTCTTCAACCCCGTTTTCGCCATATCCGCTTTCGACACTTCGGTGACGAAGGCCGCCGCCTGCTTCTCGACGGCCTGCCCGATGAACCGGCTGCCGTCGTGGTGGTGGCCGGGTATGGCGACAAACAGGGCCTCGGGCTCCACCTTGCGGGAGTCGTAGGCGATGGACTCAATATTCCGATCCAGGGTTCCGTTGATGTCAGCCATGGGGTAACCGTCGATCAGGTTCAAAAGTGTGTGACCCATAACCCTCTGATGGAAGGGGAGCCGGCGGTCCTGACACCGTGCGCTTTCCCCTTCGGACTTTAGTTACACCC
>CAYPKH010000274.1:0-3256 GCA_964411245.1 uncultured Nitrospina sp. | reverse complement strand
AAATTGGGTCCAGTGGCACGCTGTGCGTAAATATTTCCATCGTGCTTTTCCCGGCTAGACTTCACGTTTGAGGCTGTTTTTGTTGAAGTCTCTATCCTTGAATCCGTTTCTGAATTTATAGTCGGACCATTTTAATAGGGTCGTTTTACCGGTCTGATGGTTTTGCATGAACATTTCATCCGGATACCAGTACTTACCCAGATATTGATGATACCCGCGGAAGGTCTGGGTTTTGAGCAGAGCGTTTTTGCGGTCGTAAAAATCGATCTTCATCATACGGTATTCTTTTTTATCGAGCCACACCATCTGCCGGGTGTATCCGGAATTTTTATAAGTGGGATAACGTTCGAACACAAAACACTCCAGACCCTCATACGTTTCGTCGCGCAACCATTGGTACGTGTATTTTTCCACCTCCTGGCTGGTGATATCTTCGTACGCGAACTCACTGCCCATGAACGAACCGGATTTGTTGGCGGAACTGATGCGCTTGACCCGCTTCAACGCCGGCAGGAACAACCATTGATCGTCGGTCCCGGTTTTATGAGTGAAGTTGAGGAGGGCCGTGCCTTTGATGTCGCGCGGTTTTTCGAAAATCACCAACGATTTGTCGCCATCCCCCACCACTTCCAGATTCTTGGTACGAATGTAGCGGACGCTTTGTTCACCGTGCCGGTTTCTGAGGATCATTTCCATTTTCGCCTGGTAGTCGACAAACCCATTGTCGCGCTTGTCATCCTCGACGGCGATGGCGAGCCCTTTTTCCTCGGGTGTTTCCGCGAAAGCCAAAACGGGAAGAGCGATCGCGATCACACCTATCCATAAACCACGTTTCATACGATAACCTTTCATTTTAAGAGTTCCCGCTTTCAGCACCCGCATTTCCTTCCAGCTTCATGAGGAGCGGAGGCAAAAACAGGAAATCCGTGATCAACGCAACCACAACTGAAATGGCGGTCATTTTCCCCATATGCGAATTCATGGTGAACCCGGAAAACGCCAGCACGGAAAATCCGACCACTAACACCAGCGAGGTCACCCACAACGCCGTGCCGACGGTGTGGAACGAATAGCGCACCGCCTCAGCGGGACTCTTGCCCTGTTCGCGGCGGGCGCGCAGATATTTGCTCATAAAATGCACTGTGTCGTCGACAATGATACCGAGAGCCACCGGTGCGACGATCGATACTGCCAAACCCACTTCCTGAACAAAGAGTCCCCAAAGGCCGAACGTCATAAATATCGGGGTCAAGTTGGGGACCATACTCACCACGCCGAATTTGAAACTGCGCAGGGCTATGATCAGGATCATTGAAATCAGGAACAGGGCCAGCAGTACGCCAACGGTCATGCTCCTCATATTGCGTTTGGCGATGTTGGAGAACATGATCAGGGGGCTGGCCCCGTGAGTCACCATGCTGGGCAGTCCGTTTTCCTTCAGCCAGGCCTGCGCCTTGTCCTCCATTTCCAAAGCGTAGCGGGTGGAGACGCTTTCAAAAATAGCGGTAAACCGGGTCGACGATTTATCGACGTTGATCTGGTTATTCAAATCGAGGCCGAAAGGCAGGGACAGCTCATACAATAAAAGATACTGGGCCGACAGATCGCGCTGATCCGGGAGTTTGTAATAAGCTTCGTCGTCGCCGTGCATGTTTTTGTTCAACCGTTTCATGATGTCGGTCAACGTGCCGACGTACATCACGCCGGGTTGCTGCCGGTACCATTGAGCGAATTCCTCCATTTTGGCCAGATATTCCGGATTGCTGATGCCGCCGGATTCTCCCGCGCCCAGCGAATATTCGATGGCTTCAAATCCCGTCAGGTTGTCGATCACGAAATCGTTGTCGAGGCGAAACTGGTAACGCGTGTCGAAGTACTCGTTGAACTTCTCGTTGACTTCCACCCGCGGAATCTGAGCGATGATCAATACCATTACCGCCAACATGCCCCAGTAAAGCCCTTTTCTGCGCTGAATCACAAAATCCGCAAACCGGTCCATGACCAGCGTACGGTCCTCAGGGTGTGGCTTGATCCGGAGGGGCAGAACCGCCATCATGGCCGGCAAAAAGGTCACTGAATAAACGTAGGCCACCATCACCCCCAGGGCGACGAGGTTGCCGAGGTCCTGAAAAGGGGGCGAGTCGCTGAAGTTCAGGCTGAGAAAACCGATGGCGGTGGTGACGCTGGTGATGAACACGGGCTGATGGTTGACCCGGAGCGACTCGATGAGAGCCTCGCGTTTGGGTTTCCCCATCCGCATCTCATGAAACAGGGTCACCAGAATATGGATGCTGTCGGCAATCGCCAACGTCAGAATGACGGTGGGCGCGGTAACTGAAACGGGAGTGAGCAAAATGCCGATCCATCCCCCCAGGCCCATCGCGGTAATACTGGAAAAAGCGATCATCAGGACGACGGTGAGCGTTCCCCAAAAAGAACGCAGGACCCCCGCCATAACCACGATGATCAGGAGGTACATGATGGGGATCAGCGTTTTCATGTCTCCCTGGCTCGACTCAGTAAAAGCGTTGTTCATGAACACGATGCCAGTGAGACGGAAATCGATATCGGGGTATTGGGGGCGTATCTTCTCCACCATGGCGCGGACGAAACTGACCACTTCCGGCACTTCCTGGATGGATTGTTCCGGCATGTTGACGGTGACGTTCACGGCGGTCACGCTGGCATCCGGGTTGATCAACCGGTTGAGGAGAAGAGGCTCCTTCAGCGCAATGTCTTTCGCCCGCTCCAGTTCCGCGTCGGACAATTTTTCCGCCCCCTCCACCAGGTCTTCCACCACCAGGTCGTCACCATCCGCCCAGGTGTACTGAAAGTTGGTGACCGAGTCCACCCGCGTGGAATAGGGAATCTGCCATGCGGCACGGGTCAAGACTTCCACTGCCGCCAGGGTTTCACGGGTGAACACCTTGCCGTTTTTGGGAGCAAGGGCGATCATCGCATTGTCATTTTTGGTGTATTTGTTCTGGAGGGCGTCGAAGGCCTGCAATTGGGGATTTTCTTCGCTAAAGAACACACGGTAATTGTTGGAAAACTGCAGGAACCGCATGCCCGATGCACCCGCGGCCACCATCAGCAACGTAACGGCAATAATCCACCAGCGAAACCGGATGACCCGTTCCCAAAAACCTCTGTTGGCTTCCATCGGCTCTCCCTGGAAATCCAGATCCCGCCCTCATTGGGCACCACATGGTACAATATATCTCTGCTAAAAAAAACCGGCGAAGAAGGCCGAAGA
>CAYPKH010000273.1:0-3295 GCA_964411245.1 uncultured Nitrospina sp. | reverse complement strand
AAAAAGGTCCCCTGCGTCACCTCCCCGCTCAAAACCTGGGAGCCGCCGTACCAGAGGACCGCCGACCCGGCCACCACACCGAGGACCTCCATCAGGGGGGAAGTCAATTCCGTATATTTCACATTTTTCTTCATGACGTGAAGAAATTCCCGGTTGTGCCGGTCCAGCTTTTTCTCTTCGAGTTTTTCCAACCCGAACGCCCGGACGATTTTGATTCCCGAAAACGATTCGAGCATAGTGGAGTTGATGTCCGCGAGAATTTCCTGCCCACGGCGCCCTAAATGCCTCAGTTTGCGTCCCACGGTTATGACGGGAATCAAGGCAAAGGGAATCACAAAAATGGAAATCAGAGCCCAGTCCCACTTGAGATAAAAAACCCAGAACAGTAATCCCGCAAACATGACGGCGCTCTGCAAAGCGTCCTTGACCTGCTTGGTCAGCGTCAGCAACATGGCGTTGACATCGTTCACCACCCGCGACATCAAAATCCCCGTCGTGTCTTTTTCAAAAAAACCGTAAGGAAGTTTATGAATATGCATAAATAGATTCATCCTGATTTTCGCCACCAGTTCCCACCCGATCTTGAGAATAGTGCAACTCAGGAAATACCGCAGTCCCCCTTTCACACAATACAGCCCGATGAGGATGAGCGGAATCATCTTCAGCATGAAGTAGTCTTTATCCACGAAAATCCTGTCGAGGGATTCCTTAACCAGCGGAACCGGCGTAGTGGACAGCGCGCCCACAATGACGGAAGTCAGCAGAACAAGCAAAACCTGCCCTTTATAGGCGGCAAGATTCTGGATCAGACGTTTGTAGATATTGAGGTCCATTTAGATATTATAAGCCGGTCCGGGGAATTTTAGGAAGGCGAATTCAAACAGATATGAAAAGCCCCTGTCCGCCATTGCGGGAACAACGGATCAGGGACTTGTGTTTCGATGCTGGCAATTCGGAGGCCTTTCCAGAAGACCCGCCGGGGTCCGCGGACCGCGTTCCGAATTTATTTCTTTTGCGGGATGAAATCTTCCAGGGTCGCCCCGTTCTTGACCATCTCGTTCATGACCTTGACGGACTCTTCAATCCCCTTTTCGCAAAAATCGAGACTGATATGATTGGTATTCTGGGAATGGGCGTAATCCAGAACCCGTTCCATGGTGTTATCCCTCATGAAACCCTGAGGCACATTCTCAATTCGGCCAATCGCATCATCCGACCAGAAATATTGAGCGGGATCGATCTCAACCCCCTTGCTGAAATTTTTACCTTCAAAGGGTTCCAATTCTCCGTAAGACCTGAAACCTTCCGCCGGAGCAACCGCCGCTTTTTGACCGTTGCCATTGCCTTTGCCGTTTGCCGGCTCTTTCACCATCTGTTTATCATTCAGCAGATCTTTCGCAAAAGCCACCGAAATGGTGGCGACTTTCTGCACCCGCGCGTTTTTCTCGATACGGGCATGGGCCCGGCGGCGGATATGACCTTCGGGGAACTGGTTCAGGTAATCCAGTGCATCCTGCGTCCAGGTGACCTGTACCGAGTCGAAGGTGGTCACCGTGGTGGCATCGTTCTGTTCCTCGTCACCGGCTTGGAACCCGGATTTATCCATCGGGAACAGACTTTCCGCACCGGCGCCGCAGACGCCGCATTTCACCACGTCTTCCTCCACGATGGTACCGCACTCGTTACACTTGAGCGTTTTCTGATCCTGCACCTTATTGTTGGCTTCCTCTGCATATTTGGCTTCCAAGGCGCGGCTCCGGTCTTCGATCATGCCTTCCAGAGGATCTTCGCCCCTCGCCACTTTATCGCGCATCTGATCGCCAAGGCTGTACATCGCCTGCATGGCGCCGGCGGGTAGAATCTTTTCACAGGCTTCGGTGATGACACTGGAGGTGATCATACTGTGACCGCGTTCCAAGGCGTAGCGCAGGATCGCGGTGGTCGCCATGGGGCGTACGAATCCGGGAATCCTCTTCAACCGTTCCTTCGCTTCGACGGTCCAGTCGATGGTTTCTTCCGCCTGCATATCGATCGGCGGCTGGTAGACTTTACTGGAGAGGTAGACGTTACACGGGACCATACGAAGCAGATTTTCCGTGTTGCCTCCGATGTCCATATCCGGGGTGCTGTGAACGCCGATACGGCCCAGAATCAACAAATAGGGATTTTCCTCCCGGGCATACTGCAGGACTTTTTCGAACACCTTGCCGTCCAGCAAGCGAATGGTGCATTCTATTCCCTCATCTTCCACGATTTTGCGGGAGATTTCCAAATGAGACTGGTAAATCTTTGCGAGGCCCTTGTCGATGATATCTTCGTGCAGTTTCTCCTGCTGTTCAAATTTGAACACCTTGGCGGCATCCTTGGAGAGCACGCCGGTCAGGCTGTTGAACATGGCGTAGTGGAAATACGGATCGAAAGTGGAGATCACTTCCAGCGGCTTATTCAAAGCTTTGGCCATCTCAATCGCGGTTTTTAAACCGCCGAAGGCATAGCCGCTGCCGTCTACGGCGACCACGATTTTATCGCTGGAGGATTTCCGTTCGTGAATGGCGGGCACATGTTTGATAATGAGGGTATCGGTTTCAATACGGCGAATCACCCGCTCGGTCACGGTTCCGATCTGACTGTCCTTGATGGCGCCCAGGCCCAGCGCTCCCATGATGACCAGATCGTAATCGGATTCTTTGATGTCCCGGACCAGTTCGATCCAGTTTCGGCCTTCCAGCGATTTACCGACATAGGGTATATTAAGCGCTTTACACTTGTATTTCGGCACATCCAGGTAGGAATCGGTAATGACCTCCATCCCCTTGGTGATGAGCTGGTCATGGATGGCGCGTTGCTTTTCGAGCTCCTGTTCGTCCTGGTATTCCTCAGGCAGGCCACTTTCCATTTGCCGGAAGCGGACGTCGTGCATTTTGGCCGCATACACATGGCTGGCGGAGATCGTGGTATCCGATCCTTTGGCGAGTTCCAAAGCCAAGTCGATACACGCATTCGAGTAGTCGGAATTATCGACAGGAATGTAAATGTTCTTAAACATTGGGTTAGTTTCTCCCTTCAGTATCTATAAACTCAATTCGAATTGTTTGTTAGATGAATGATCAATGAATCCAGCGCCTGATGGGGGGTGTTTCGCCCCAAAAAACCAACAGTCTCAATTGCTTGCGAATTCTAGCAAAAATATGGGGGGTGTCAATACAAAAGCCTTTCTATATAACTACCTTACCGCTCCCGGCCGCCCCACGTATTTTCCGCGGTCCGGGAAGACGGCAAATCCCATCTTCCGGAG
>CAYPKH010000272.1:0-3304 GCA_964411245.1 uncultured Nitrospina sp. | reverse complement strand
AGGCGATTGCGACCTCAAGCAGGTTTTGGCCGTCTGTATCGTTTAATCCCCTCCAGATTCACCAACCACCTCTCCTGCCGGTCCAAAGCTCTGCGGAGGATGCTTTGATTTCTTTTCTTTTTATCCCGAATCCGCATTTCCGAGCCGGAAAACAACCCGAAATTGATATTCATCGGCTGATAGTTGCCCTCTTTGCCTGCCACATAGCGCAACAAGGCCCCGATTGCGGTTTCCTCGGGAGGCGGGATCAAGGCGGTCCCCTTCAACCGGGCCATGGCGCTCAAACTGGCCACCAGCCCCATCGCCGAAGACTCGACATAGCCTTCCACCCCGACAATCTGCCCCGCAAAAAAGATATTGGGATGGCTTTTCAGACTGAGGTCTCGGTTTAACAGTTCAGGCGCATTGATGAAGGTATTGCGGTGAATGGCTCCCAGACGGAAAAACTCCGCATGTTCCAAACCGGGGATCATCCTGAAAATCCTTCGTTGCTCCGGATACATGAGCTTCGTCTGAAACCCAACCAGATTATACGCCGTCCCTTCCTTGTTTTCTTTCCGCAACTGCACCACTGCATGGTACCGCTCATGGGTTTCAGGATGGCTCAACCCAACTGGCTTGAGCGGACCGAACGCCAGCGTCTGCGGCCCCCGGTCGGCCAGCACTTCAATCGGCATGCACCCTTCAAAATACTTCGGTTTCTCAAATTCCTTGAAGGGCACTTTCTCGGCCTTTTGCAATTCCTCGACAAAAGCTTCGTATTGTTCCCGGCTCATGCCGCAATTCAGATAATCCGCACCGCCTTTACCGTAGCGGGAGGCAAAAAAGGTTTTATCCATATCGATCGATTGGGCATCGATGATGGGCGACAGCGCATCGTAAAAATACAAACATTCCTGCCCCAGAAGTTCTGATAACTTTTCAAAAAGCGCGGGGGACGTAAGCGGTCCGGTGGCGATAATCACCGGACCCCCGGTGGGGAGTTCCACCACTTCCTCATGTTTCAGGGTGATGTTGGGGTGCTGTTCCAGGGTGCGAGTGATTTCCTCAGAAAACAGATTGCGATCCACCGCCAGGGCCTTCCCCGCCGGGACCGCATGCCGGTCCGCCGACCGGATCACCAGAGAATCCAGGTTTCTCAATTCCTGTTTCAACAGAAAGGGAGCGGAGGAATCCTGATTGGACCCCATGGAATTACTGCACACCAATTCCGCGCAGTTGCCGGTTTTGTGGACGGGGGTCTCCCGCCCGGGCCGCATTTCGTAAAGAACCACCGGCACCCCTGCTTCAGCGGCCTGCCAGGCCGCTTCGGAGCCGGCCAGGCCCGCACCTATAATGGTCAGGTGTGAACTCATATTCAAAAAAGATTCTGGGATTTATGCGGCTTCTGTGGATTTTTTAAAACTGCACTTGGGGCACACGATGCTTTCCCCCTCGTTCTTCTTCCACTTTTGAACCATATAGGAATTGTTACATTCCGGGCAGGATTCTGCAACGGGTTTATCCCAGGAAGTGAAGGTGCAGTTGGGATATTCGCTGCATCCGTAAAAGGTGCGCCCCTTTTTGGAGCGGCGGGCGGAAATATATCCCTTGCAGTCGGTCTCCGGGCAAAAAACGCCCAGGCTGATGGGTTTGGTGAATTTGCAATCCGGGTAGGCGGAACAGGCCATGAATTTGCCGAAGCGGCCGACCTTGATGATCAGCGGCGAGTTGCATTTGTCGCAATTGCCCTCCGCCTTGACGGCATCGGGGTCTTCGTCTTTGCCGCCGATTTCCTTGGTATTCTTGCACTCGGGATAGCCGGAACACGCCATGAATTTGCCGAAACGGCCCCATTTGATGATCATCGGCTGGCCGCACTTCTCGCACACCTCATCGGTTTCCTCAACCTGGCTCTTGATGTCCCGCATCTTCTTCTCAGCCTTCACCAAGTCCTTTTCAAAGGGCACATAGAAGGTTTTGAGCGTTTCCACCCACTCGATTTTGCCCTCTTCAATCTGGTCCAGCTGGTCTTCCATCTGCGCGGTGAATTCTTCGGTCATGATGTTGGGAAAGTTCTCCATAAGCAGATCGAACACCAGGTTCCCCAACTCCGTGGGAGCCAGCCGTTTCTCTTCCGAGCGCACGTAATCCCGGTCCTTGATCACGCTGATGATCGACGCATAGGTACTGGGACGTCCCACCCCCTTTTCCTCCAAAGCTTTTACCAGAAGGGCCTCGGTAAATCGTGGAGGCGGCTGGGTAAAATGCTGTTCGGGAAGAATTTTCTGCAGCTGGAGTTTCTCACCCTTGGGCAGGTCGGGCAATATCTTGTCGGCCCGGGCGGAGGCGCCGCTGTCTTCATCGGTGGCCTCGACATAAACTTTCAAACAGCCCATGAACTTGATCACCGAACCGTTGGCCCGGAACAGGTATTTTCCGCAACGAATATCAAACTGCGTCGTATCCAGAATCGCCGGCACCATCTGGGAAGACACCGCCCGCAACCAGATCAGCTCATACAACCGGTACAGGTCTTTCTCTATTTTGTCCTTGAGCGGTTTCGGTTCGATGCTGAAGTCGGTCGGGCGAATCGCTTCGTGAGCTTCCTGCGCGGATTTTTTGACCTTATACGTGTTGGGTTTGGCCGGAATGTACTCCTTCCCGAATTTATCGAGAATAAAATCCCTCAAATTGCCGATCGCTTCATCCGCCATTCGGGTGGAATCCGTACGCATATATGTGATTAATCCCACCGTGCCTTTACCTTCCACCGCAAGGCCTTCGTACAGACGCTGAGCCAGCATCATGGTTTTCTTCGGCGAAAAATTCAGTTTGCGGGAGGCCTCCTGTTGCAGGGTGCTGGTGATGAACGGGGCCACGGGATTGCGTTTGCGTTCTTTTTTGGTTATCCCCTCCAGAACCCATTCGCCCGCCTCAACCGCCTTGACGATCTCCAGAGCCTGCTCTTCTTGGGTGACCTCCGCCTTTTCCTGATCCCGCTTGAACAGCTTGGCCTGGAATTCCGGCTCCTGGCTTCCCTTCAAGTCAGCGGTGATGGTCCAGTATTCTTCCTGCTTGAAATCCTGGATCTCCTTTTCGCGGTCGCACACCATTTTCAGCGCAACCGACTGCACCCGGCCCGCACTGAGTCCGCGGTGCACCTTCTTCCATAATATCGGGCTGATCTTATAACCCACCAGCCGGTCGAGAATGCGGCGCGCCTGCTGGGCGTTGACTTTGTTGGTATTCAATTCGGTGGGATTTTTGATGGCCTCGGTCACCGCCTTCTTGGTCAGCTCGTTGAACATAACGCGGTAGATCT
>CAYPKH010000271.1:0-3305 GCA_964411245.1 uncultured Nitrospina sp. | reverse complement strand
CAAAACCTATAAAAACCGGCGCGTGGTCAACCAAGTCAGTATCGAGGTGCGGCAGGGTGAAATCGTCGGTCTGCTAGGCCCCAACGGAGCGGGGAAAACCACGATTTTTTATATGGTTGTGGGCCTGACCCGGCCCGATAAGGGCCAAGTATTGCTAGACCGGGAAGACCTGACCGCTTACCCTATGTATATGAGGGCTCAGAGGGGTATCAGCTACCTGCCCCAGGAACCCTCAGTGTTCCGAAAACTGACGGTGGAAGAGAATATTCTGGCAGTGATCGAACACCAGAAAATTCCCCATAAGAAAAAAATCAAGCGGGTCCATGATCTGCTGGATGAATTCAATATCGGTCATATTCGCCAGGCCAAGGGATTTTCCCTGTCCGGAGGCGAACGGCGAAGGGTCGAAATCAGCCGGGCGCTGGCGACCTCGCCGGCTTTTATCCTGCTGGACGAACCTTTTGCCGGGATCGATCCGATCGCCGTATCGGATATTCAATCCATTGTGCAAACGTTGAAGAGCAAGGGAATCGGCGTATTGATCACCGATCACAACGTCCGGGAAACTTTAAGCATCACGGACCGTGCGTATATTATTAATGAGGGCAAGATCATCGCCTCCGGAATTCCGGATGCGGTGGCCGAAGACCCGAAAGTGAGAAAAATTTATTTAGGAGAACAATTCACTTTTTAAACTTTTCGCCCGAGTTGGAGATTGCCCATGGCAATGGAGATGAAATTAATTTTCAAGCAGGAGATGCGGCTGGTGCCGACGCCCATGCTCCAGCAGGCGATCAAGCTTCTCCAGCTCTCCCGTTTGGAATTGGCCCAGGAGATCCGCCAGGAAATGGTCGAAAATCCCCTCCTGGAGGAACTCCTCGAAGAAGAATTGGAAGAAAAAGAGGAGGAAGAAAATCCGGTCGACCCCTCCCTCGACTCCATTGGCCAGACCAAGGAAGAACCCCCCTCCGAAAAAGAGAGTGATCCGCTCGAATATGAGCAGGACTGGGAAAATTACATCCAGAACAATCTGTCGCAAGGCAGTTCCGCCGACAACTACACCGAACGGCCGTCCATCGAAGCGACCTACAAGAAGGAACCGTCGCTGGCCGACCATCTGTTTTGGCAGTTGAACCTTTCGGTCGATTCGGATGTGGATAAGTTCATCGGGTCCGCCATCATCGGCAATATCCAAAACGACGGTTACTGCATCGCCGAGCTGGGAGAAATCGCCGAGATCAGCCAGGCGTCCGAGGAGGATGTATTGCGGGTTCTGCGCATCATCCAGACCTTCGAACCCAACGGCGTGGGAGCGCAAACGCTCCATGAATGCCTCCTCACCCAGGCCCAAGCCCTGCCGGAACGTTTGCCACTGGTGGAAACCCTGATCGAAAATTTCCTCGAACGCCTGAACGAGCGGTACTATCAGAAAATCGCTTCCCAGCTCAAGGTCAAGGTGGAAGAGATCATCGAAGCGGTTAAAGTCATCAAAACCTTCGATCCGAAGCCGGGGCTTCAATTCAGTTCCGAGGGCATTGACTACGTCATTCCCGACCTGGTGGTGGTGAAAGGGGAAGCGGGGTATGATGTCCTGCTCAACGACGACGGCCTTCCCAATATCAAGATCAGTCCCTACTACCACCATCTGTTAAAAAATACGTCCGAACCCAAGACCAAGGAATATCTCAAGAAGAAATATCAAGCGGCGGAATTTCTGATCAAAAGTATCGACAAGAGGAGACAAACCATTTACAAAGTGGGCAAGAGCATCGTCAAACTCCAGACCGAGTTTCTCGACCACGGGCTGTCGCATCTCACACCCATGGTTCTGAAGGATGTCGCCCGGGATATTGAAATGCACGAATCCACGGTCAGCCGGATCACCACCAATAAATACATCGATACCCCCCAGGGCATTTTTGAGTTGAAGTTCTTTTTCCACAGCGGCATCAAGTCCTTTATCGGGAACAATGACATGTCCTCCCTCCGGGTCAAGAACATGATCCAGGAGATCGTGAAATCGGAGGATCCCCTGAAACCGCTGACCGACGACGAAATGGTGGAGGCCCTGGTGAAGCGAAATGCCAAAATCGCTCGCCGCACGGTTACCAAATACCGGAAAGAACTGAGTATTCTGCCTGCCAGCAAGCGCAAAAAAATTTATTGATCCCCCTTTTTCCTTCCTTGATATTTTTCGTGGACCAAGCTACTCTTGAGCCCTTTGTTCCACTTATTTAATTTATTGATTCAGGAGAAGCCCTCATGAAATTGACGGTCGCAGGTCGAAAAATCAAGGTCACTCAGGCGATCGAGGATCACTTACACAAGAAAATCGAAAAATCCCTTCATAGTCTGCCGGATTCCGCGGACGTTCAAGTCGCTCTCACCGTCGAAAAACACCGGCACTTTGCGGAAGTGACCGTCAAAACCACAGGGTATTCGGTGCATGCCGAATCGGAAACCGACGACCTGTACACCGCCATGGATGATGCGGTGGAGAAGGCGGAGAAACAGCTGAAAAAGCACAAAGACCGTTCCAAATCGATTAAAATCAAAAAAAATGCCGCAGAAAAAGATAAGCAAATCAGTTAATCCCGTAAACAACCGTCTTTCCCCATCCAGAAAAATTCAACCGGCCGGCAGATTCCATGAAGATCAGCGATATCCTTAAAGAGAGTTTCATCATCGCCGATTTGAAGGCCGGTAACAAAAAAGAAGCTTTAACCGAAATTTCGTTTTTTTTGGAACACAAGAGAGCCATTCAGGATCACGGCCAACTGCTCAAGGCCCTTTTGGATCGGGAACAACTCGGGAGCACGGGGATCGGCGACCATATGGCCCTTCCCCACGCCAAATCCGAGAGTATCAACCGGATTGTGACGGTGTTCGCGCGGTCCCTGGGGGGCATCGATTTCGATTCCCTGGACCGCAAACCGGTGCACTTTATCTTCCTGTTACTCGCGCCCCCTACGTCCACCGGGTTGCACCTGAAAGCGCTGGCCAAAATCGCCCGGCTGTTTAAAAATCCGTCTTTGCGTGACCACATTCTGAAGGCGGAGAACGGCGGCGCCATTTACTCGTTGATTCTGGAAGAAGATTCCAAAATCGGTTAGCACCGTCTCCTCGGACGGATTATTCACTTCATTGGAGAGAATTGCGTGTATTCCGGAATTGCCGTATCCAGCGGAGTAGCCATCGGGAAAGCCTACCTGCTTGACCGGACCAGGGTGTGCGTCATCAAGCGCAGTATCCCCGAAAGTGAAATATAGGGGGAAATCAAGCGGCTCAGGGACGCCATCGAAAAA
>CAYPKH010000270.1:0-3315 GCA_964411245.1 uncultured Nitrospina sp. | reverse complement strand
AATCCCGGTTATGAGGAGAGAAAACAAATATACAACCTCTACCACCTGCTCAACCATCTCAATCTGTTCGGAGGTTCGTATCTGGCATCCGTGGAATCCACGGTGCATCACTTCGTCCGGTAACCGGACTCACCGGTAACCGGATTTATTGGAGAATGTTATGACTTCCCGGCAAACCTCTCTTCTCAAATGGATCTTCTTTTCCTTCATCATGACGATGGCGGGATTTCCCGATGCCCAGGCGATGACCGTCGAGGCAGGCGCTTACGGTCTGCTCAAAAAACAGGGGGAGTCGTATGTCCGGAATGGATCCTACGCCAAGGCCAACGAAGTGTACCGCAAAGCACAGGGGCTCAAACTGTCTTTCCCTGAAAAACAATGGGTCGATTTCCGGGTAGCGGACACGCAGTGGCGGTCACAGGCGGAAACCAATAATCCCGACCCCTCCCAACTGGAGCGAGCCCGAACGCAACTCCGGAAAATGATCCGCGACCGGGTGCGCCCTGAACAGCAGGACCGGCTCTGGGCGGAGATTCAGGAATCGCTGGGCGACTCGTGGTGGTTCCCGCGCAACGCCCGCAACTGGAGCGCGGCGTGGAGCCATTACCAGAAAGCGCTCGACTGGTGGGGTGGCGCGGCGGATATCGAGCTGGCCCGCACGCGTTACCTCAACATCATCTGGAACGCTGCCACCCCGCCCAACCGCAAACCGTATTTCTATTACGGCTATTATGGAAATTATATCCCCGTGAATTTCCTGGAGAACGCGCTCAAAATCGCCCAAACCAAAAACGACCGCGTCCACGCCCATTACCTGATCGCAATGGCCCTGCGCCAACAGGGCAACATCTATCAACAGCAACGTGTTCCCGAATCGTTCGAAGCGGTGATCGCGGCGGGGAAGTCTACCGAATGGTACGACGACGCCCTCTTCCATTACGCGGAGTGGCTGTCCGGTGCCGGTGAGGTCATTATTATGGAGAACGGACAGCAGCGCCGGGAGCGGAATTATAAAAAAGCCCTCAAATATTTCCGGCGCATCCTCAACGATTTCAAAAAAGGGGAAACCCGATTCTACGACGACGCCCGGAATAAGGTCAAGATTATCACCCAGCCGACGCTGAATCTGAACGCCTCGAACTTTTTCCTGCCCGATTCCCTGATACGGGTCAACCTGAACTGGCGCAATATCAGCCAGGTTCAGTTGTCTCTTTACAAGGTGGACCTTTCGAAGGACGTAGATTTCCCCAACACAAAAAATGTGAACTCCTGGCTGGACGTGGTCAATCTGCTCAAAAACAAACGGGTAAAATCCTGGAGCGAAGACCTCAAGAACCAAAAGGATTATCGGCCGGGGCAGAAAGTTCTGGAACTCGACCAAAAATTGTTGCCCGGCGCCTACATCCTGAAGGCCGCTGGCGGCGGCCGGACCACGCGCGAGATCGTTCTGGTCACCGAATCATCACTGATCCTCAAAACCTCCGGCCAACAGGCGCTGGTGTATTTTGCCGATTCCGGTAACGGCGCGCCTTTGGCCAACGCCCGGGTCCACCTCCACGAACGCCATTACACGGGACGCAAATGGGTGTGGGACGACCACACCGCCCGTACCGACAAGGACGGTCTGGCGGTGTTCGATCTGGAAGGAGAGCGCAACAATTCCGAGTTGTTTGTGGGCGCGGCCCTCAAGGACCGGCAGGCGTTCGTCACCGGATACAATTACCGATACCGACACGAAAAGTCCTCATGGAAACTGTATGTGGCGACCGACCGGCCCGCCTACCGCCCCAACGAAACCGCGCAATGGAAGCTGACCGCCCGCACCTATGACGGCTCGGTGTACGAGACGCCGGCCAAGGAAACGCTGGAGTATGAAATCACCGATCCCCGCGGCTCCAAACTCAAAAAGGGAATACTCAGGCTCAACGAATTCGGCAGCGGGTGGGACTCGCTCGAGCTGTCCAAAAAAATTCCGCTGGGGGAATACCGCGTCACCTTCTGGACGAAAGGACGCAAAAAGTTCATCGGCAACGCCGCGCTGTTCCGGCTGGAGGAATACAAACTGCCGGAGTTCAAGGTTTCCGTCAAGACTCCGGAGGAAAACGGCAAAAAGAAAACCTTTCAGCTGGGCGATGAAGTGGAAGTCGACATCCACGCCGAATATTATTTCGGCGGCCCGGTGGCCAACGCCAATGTCGAGGTCGTCGTTTACCAGCGGCCCTTCTATCACAGCTGGCATCCCCAACAGGAGTTCCCCTGGTATTACGAAGACATGATCCCGCGTCCCGGCCGTTACTGGGGACAGGGCCAGCAGATCAAACGCGAGGTCATCAAAACCGATGCGAAAGGCAACGCGCATCTCACCTTCCCGAGCCAGCGGCAGAACCAGGACCTGCAGTACACCATCGAAGCGCGGGTGACCGATCTGTCGCGCCGCGAGGTGGTATCGCGGGGAACGGTGCAGGTGACGCGCCATCCCTATTACGTGTATCTCAACAACGAGCACAACCTGTACCGCCCGCAGGACAAGGTGCGGGTCAACATCAAGGCGTTGGACGCCAACCACCAGCCGGTCGAGACCGAAGGCACCGTGCACGTCACCCGCGAACTCTGGTACGAAATCTGGACCGATCCCAACGGCCGGGAAGTGCAGGGCAAAGCCCTCGAACGCCTGCGCCGGGATTATGAGGTATTCCCGCCGCCACCCGCGCAGCCCGGCGGATCCCCCTGGCAGCTCAAGTTCCGGGGATACCGGCACGACGACATTCTGACCCGTAAGGTGAAAACCGATGCCCAGGGCGAAGCAGAGCTGACCTTCACCCCGGGCAACGAAGGCTATTACCGCATCGCCTGGACCTCGCAACCCGGCCGGAAAACCCCGCCCGTTAAAGGCGAGACCACCGTCTGGGTCGCCGACAACGCCACCACCGAACTGGGCTACCGCCACGGCGGGCTCGAGATCATCGTCGACAAGGACACCTTCCACGCCGGCCAAAAGGCTCCGGTGATGCTCGTTGCGCCCACCAACGACCGCTATGTTCTTTTCAGCGTGGAGGCGGACGACCTGTACAGTTATCAACTGGTGCATCTCACCGGGACGGTCAAGCTGTTGCAACTGGACATCCAGGAAAAGCACGTGCCCAACGTGTTCCTCAATGGCGTGATGGTGAGCGATCATCAAATCTACAGCGACCGGAAGCAGGTGGTGGTGCCGCCGGTCAAAAATTTTCTCAACGTATCGGTGACACTCGATCGCCAACAATACCAGCCGCGCGAACAGGGCATCCTCACCGTTACCGCCCATAATCACCAGGG
>CAYPKH010000269.1:0-3335 GCA_964411245.1 uncultured Nitrospina sp. | reverse complement strand
TGCTGTCCGGCTGGCTGAGGGTCAACTGGACTCCGCCGATGGTCACCTTCTGGTTGTGGGTTTCACTGCTTTTGACATCGTCTTTCATGAAGGGGTTCTCCTTTTATTCCACCCAGCATACGTTAAGGCGAAATTCAGTGTCAAGACAGAAGGCTCTTTAAAGCTCTCTTTTTATATGATGACTCGCTGACCCGTTCGATTGGGTCATTCTGAGGAGATTTGTCAGTGGATAAGGTTTCTTAAGGGGCATCTTGGAGGTTTTCCGGTGAGGTGTTAAGATAAATGAAGGGATGATTTTAGAGTGAGCGGTTTATGGACACAATCCTTACAGTCGTTGGGATCGGCCTCCTGATCGGTATGGTGGTTTTGATGTTCGGCTACGCCGGTTTTATCCACCAGGGCCCACCACAGAGCCCCAAAGATAAAACTCCGGAAGAAGACCGGGCGGACCCGCCTTCGCGCGAGGATGAGGAATAGGTTTGGGTTATGGATCCCCTCGATCAATTGATGCAAGACTACATCGGAAGTTTCCTTGAAGGCAACCGGGCGGCGGCGGACTTTGCGGATCAGCTGACCCGGTGCGGCGCCGGACTGATGCCTCTGGTGGATCATTGCACCGTCCGCACCCTGGATGTCGATTCCCGGTCCCAGCAGTTTATCGACTATGGTTTCCACTATGATGAAAAGATCGGAGTCCTGGAGTTCGACCACTGGTGGGCGAAAGTGTTTCGCAAACCCGGCTATCCGGCTCTGTTCATCGATCAGGCGTTTGACGGCGACCGCGGCCGGGACAGCCTGATCCCGGACTGGGTGAAGGCGCACGGGGATCAGTGTTTCCACCACATCGCCCTTCTCGTGGAAGATGTCGATGCCGCGATTGCGGCCATCCGGCAACGAGGGTTTGATGTGGCGGGGCCGGTGGTCGGCGATCCCGGCTCCGATTTGCGCCAGGTGTTCACCCAGCCCGAGAAGACGGACGGCGCGGTTTACACCGTTCTGGAATTGATTGAGCGTCACCACGGATACGCAGGATTTCTTCCTCCGCAAGCCGATGGTTTAATGGAATCCACCCGGCATTGACCGGGTGATTATAAATTCATGTTCAGAAAAACCGATCCCGAAACCGTGGCGCCTTATCTCAAGGACGCCTCGAATTTTTCCGACGGGCAGGCCAGCGAGGTGGTCGTCCCCGAGACCCGCGAAGAATTGGTTGCCTTTTTGAAGGAAAGCGGCCAGCCTGTTACCCTGGCGGGTGCCGGGACGGGGCTGACGGCGTCCCGAATCCCTTTAAAGGGCGTGATCCTGTCCCTCGAGCGATTCCATACCCTGGACTCGGTCAAGGACGGTACCTGCCGGGTCGGTCCCGCTGTCACCCTGAAAGACCTGCAAGTCCATTTACAGAACAGCGGCTGGTTTTATCCGCCCAACCCGACCGAATCGCTGGCCTCCATTGGCGGCACTCTGGCCACCAATGCCTCCGGGTCCCGCAGTTACAAATTCGGAACAACGCGCCAGTTCGTCCTGGAAGCGGATATTGTTTTGTCGGACGGGCGGACCGCATCGCTCCACCGTGGCCAAACCATCGGCCGGCCCCTTCAGCTGGACGACGGGTCCGCTGTGGAGTTTCCCCGAGTGCACTACCAAAGCCCCGTTTGTAAAAACGCGGCGGGGTATTATGTGCAACCGGGGATGGATTGGCTGGATCTGTTCATCGGTTCGGACGGAACCCTGTGCGTGTTTACCGGATGCACGCTTCGGTTGATGAAGACGCCGGCCGATTTTTTAAGCGGGATTCTTTTTATGGAGCAGGAGGAGTTGTGCTGGCGGTTGCTGGAGAAAATAAAAACCTCAAAAGCACAGAACATTGATCCCTGTTCGCTGGAGTATTTTGACAGGCATTCCCTGCAACGATTGAAACGGAAATTCGCCAATATTCCTGATTCGGCACGGGCCGCCTTGTTTTTTGAGCAAGATGTGGCTTCGCAGGACGATTACGATCCCTGCCTGGAGGCCTGGTATGCTTTTCTGGAAACGGAAGCGGTCCTTCTGGAGGACTCGTGGTTTGCGCAGAGCCCGAAAGACCTGGAAAAGTTTCACGATTTCCGGCATGAAATTCCCCTCATGATCAATGAGGAAAATTCGCGGCGGGGCCGGGTTAAAATGGGAACGGACATGGCGGTGGATGACGCTCATTTCATGGACATGATGAAGTTTTACCGGGATCAACTGACCGCGAGCGGTCTGGAATATGTCATGTTCGGTCACATCGGCGACAATCATCTTCATATCAATTTATTGCCGGATGCCGAGCAGACGGCGGTGGCGCATAACGTTTATGGAACGCTGGTGGACCGGATTTTACAATGGGGGGGCACGATTTCCGCCGAGCATGGCGTCGGCAAATTGAAAAAAGAATACTACCGCAAAATGATCGGGGATCCGGCGCTTGAAGAATTGAAGGCCATCAAAAAATCGCTGGATCCACAGGGCCGTTTGGGGGTGGGTAACCTTTTTTAAAATAGAGGCTTACCTGCGGCCGCAGAGGGAGGCCTGGGTGCGGCGTATTGACGGGTGCCAGGCTTAGGAGTAAAATCAACAGAATTTGCTCTATAAATTCAAAGGGATATCTGTAATCGAGGCCACACGGAAGTCATGTTGAACGTATTAAAAATTTTAATTCTCAATTCTTCTTACGAGCCGTTGCAGTTTTGCAGTGCCAGACGGGGAATCGTGATGGTGTTGAGCGGCCGCGCCGAGCAGATCGAATGCAACGGGTATGTGGTACGGTCGCCTTCCATATCGTTTCCGGTCCCGACGGTGATTCGCGTGCTCAACCTGGTCAGGCGCAAAGTCCGGAAAACGGTTTCATTCAGCAAGAAGAATATATTGAGACGAGATAACTTCACCTGCCAGTATTGCGGCAACAAGGATCATCCCTTAACCGTGGATCACATCGTTCCCAAATCCCGGGGCGGAGAAACCATCTGGACTAATGTGGTGGTGGCCTGCAAACCCTGCAACATGAAGAAGGGAAGCCGAACGGCCCGGGAGGCCAATATGAAACTGGGCCAGTCGCCCACGCGGCCCAAATTCAAATATCACCAACTGGTGGTGCCGGTGGGGCCTCCCTCTCATATCGAATGCTGGATGAAGTATCTTCCCAAAGCGTTCGTCGCCCGCTATTCTATGAATTAACCTCCTCCGGGCCGCCGGTGACGGCCGGTCGATAATGGAAGCCGCACTTGGAACCTAAATCCTTAACCCAGATCATTTCCGAAGCAGAGTTTCTTCCTCTGGTGAAAGAGGCGGGAGCGCTGTTTTTTAAAACCTTCAAT
>CAYPKH010000268.1:0-3335 GCA_964411245.1 uncultured Nitrospina sp. | reverse complement strand
GGGATTCTTCAGCGGCCGGGCATGTGGATGCAGGCGAAGATTACCCGGCCTGCGCCCACCGGGAACTCCAGGAGGAGTTGGGGATCACCGGGGAGTTGCAGTTTTTTATGAAATTTCCCGCGAGCCGGGAAACCTTGTGGGAACATGTCCATTTCTTTATCTGCACCACCGATCACAAAATAACCATCAATCCTCTGGAAATCAGCGAGGGCCGGTTTTGGCCGATTGCCGAGCTTCAGGAAGCCCGGAGGAACCGCGCGGGCCGGTTCACTTCCACATTTCATCTGGTAATTGATAACTATTTAAAATCAAAAGGCTAATACGCTAAAACCCTTGAGAATGAGGCCGGTTTGCCTGATACTGTTTCTTTAAGGAATGGTGTTTTAAGCCCCCTCCTGAATCCTTGTCGATTTTTCCGGACTCGGGGAGCCGTAGGTTGAAAGAGTTCCCGGATCGTCCCGTTGCCAGAACCTTCATGAACTTTTTGAGAGAATCGCTTCTTATCATCATTCTGCTGGGCCTGTGCCCCTCGCTCGTTTCGGCCAACAGTCTTGATGTCTTTGAAACGGGAAAAACTTTCCCCACCGATTTCCTGTTCAAGGAAGGCATCCCCAATTTAAAAAATCTGGGACCGCTAGATATGGATCCCGTTTTGCAAACGTTTATAGACGCCCGCCAGCAGGTGGAGTCTCCCGCGCAAAACAACTTGATCCATCTGGGGATAGCCTATCTTTATCTGGCCAAACATGAATATGATCAGGCGTTGGCGGTTTTAAACCATGACTTTACCCGCGAATTCATCCTGGAAGATTTCAGAACCTACTTTCTCAGCGTGGCGTCACGCCAACTGGCGGAAGAACGCATGGATGAGAAACACTGGGATCAGGCGGTGGTGCATTTGAAAAAAGCCTATCAGTATGAAATGATGCTGTTTGAAAAATTTCCTTCCAGTCCTTTTCATGAGGAGATTCCCCGTCGTCTGGCGCACATCGAGATCCGGCTGGGAGATGCCTATTTCAAGCGGGAGGATTATTCTTCCGCTTGGAGCTATTACAACCAAGCCCTGGTGCGCGAATACCCCGGCCATGAAAAAAACCGCTTGAACATATACCTGGCTCTGGCCCGCACCTATGAGGCCGGGAAAAATCTGGATGAGGCGGCGGATATTTATATTTTCCTTTTAAATAATTTTCCTTCCAAAGCCACCCGTCCTGCGGCGCGGGCCTTTTTGAAAAATAATCTGGAAACGTTGGAAAGCATGAACGGTAATGCCGGGCAAATGAAACGGCTGTTGCAGGGAGGGGGAGATGATGTTGAGCTTCCCGTCAAACCGGTGGCCCGAAAACTTCCCAAGTGGCCCCAGACCAGCAATAGGGTCATCGACAACCTGTATCTTGCTTTGAGCATGAATGATTTTCCCAAAATAATGGACTATGGAACGAAAGTGCTCAAAGAATTTCCCGGTGACGAGAACGCCAAAGGGGTTCTGAACCATGTCAATCAGGCCCTATTGAATCAGGTTCGGAAGGAATCCTGGAGCCGGGACATTGAGGCCTTGGTCGATCTGTATCCGGTGGCCTACCTGAGCCGGCTGGCGCGCAAACTGTGGGAAAACGGATTTCCCGATGATTCTCTGAGGGTGTATCAAAAACTTCTCGACAAGTTTCCGGCCGAAACGCTGGCCTGTCACAAGGCCCTGTTTTTTATGGGGAGGATCGAGGAAGACAACCACCGATATGAGAGGGCCATCGATTATTACGAAAAACTCATGGACCGCTACAACTGGGGTTATTTCACCCCCGCCGCCCGGTTTAAAATTCCCTGGATCCACCGGCTTCGGGGAAATCTGGATGCCGCCCAGGTGGGGTTCAACCAATTATTGAAATACGCCAATCCCGATAAATACCGCAATCTGGACAACGGGTTTCCGGAACCGGACGATTTTCGTCCTGCGGCCTTGTACTGGCTGGCGGAAATCGAAGGCCAGTCCGGAAACTATGAAAAGCGGAGCCGATTTCTGAACCGCCTGATTAACCAACACCCGTTGGATTTTTACGCCGTGGTCGCGCGAATGGAAATGTTCCGGCAACCTCTGGAATTCCTCGAGCCGGGTTTAATCCAGAAGGCGATTCCGCGAAAATGGGGATTGGGGGAAATCAACCGCAAGCGGATCAACCGGGCGGAAAAACTGATCTCCATAGGATTTCTGGAAATGGGGATGAACGAGTTGTCCGAGGTGACCCAGGGAGAAGACCACCAGGAGTTTTTATATTATCTGGCGCAATTGTTTAAAAAAGCCGGCGGATTTCAAAAAGCCATCGGGTTGTCCTGGGGGATTTCCCGGAAGAATAATCATTCCATTTCGCCCTCACTCGCAGAAATTCTTTTTCCCAAACCCTATCTTCAAAAAGCCATTCAGGAAAGCGCCCGATACCGCCTGAGTCCCTATTTGGTTCTGGCACTAATGCGTCAGGAAAGCGCCTTCAATAAAAAAGTGGTGTCCTCCGCGCAAGCCATCGGCCTGATGCAATTGCTCCCGTCCACCGCCTCTAAGGTGGCGCGTTCCATGGGAGAGAAATCTCCCGATCAGAAAGATTTGAAAAAACCGGAAGTCAATATTCAATTGGGTGTAAAATATCTGCATGAAATGCTGAATGACTTTGAAGATAACATCATTTTCGCACTGGCATCCTATAACGCCGGCCCCGCCAAAGTCAGGCAGTGGATCGAGGTACGTTCCGTTTTGAAACCGCTGGAATTCATGGAAAGCATCCCCTTCAAGGAAACCCGGAACTATGTTAAAAAAGTTCTGAGGAACTATGTGATTTACAAAACCCTTTATGGCCCGGGGGGCATTCATGATTTTCAGGGGATTTTGACCGTCAGGAAAGAATGAAATGGTTTCCTTTGATATCTTCGCATTGATCATCATTGGTGTCAGCATTCTCTACTCCGTCTGGAAGGGCATGGTGCGAGAAGCCTTTTCCCTGGTGGCTCTGGTCACGGCGTATATGCTGGCCCTGAATCTCTATGCCGATTGCGCCTCGTTCATCGGGGGAGTGATCACCGAGGAAACGGTGGCCAATATTCTCAGCTTTATCGTGTTGTTTCTGGCCGGTCTGCTGTTTGTGGCCCTGCTCGGACGCGTGGTCAAAAAATTTCTCCATTCCACGCATACTATCTCCGGTTGGGACCGCTTACTCGGCGGCCTGTTCGGGATGGTGAAGGGTGTCTTCCTGGTGATCATCTGCATGTTTCCCCTGCAGTGGTTCGATGAAACCTACGCCCGTTGGACGGAAGATTCCATGGTGGCCCCTTATCTGGAAGAATGGGTC
>CAYPKH010000267.1:0-3351 GCA_964411245.1 uncultured Nitrospina sp. | reverse complement strand
TCCCTGATTCAGAAACAGATTCAGGGTTTTGACTCGGGAATTGAACTCAAGGAAACCGGCCGGGTGATCTCGGTGGGCGACGGTATCGCCCGGATCTATGGTCTGGAAAACGCCATGTCCGGAGAACTGTTGACGTTTCCCGGCGACTTGGCGGGCATGGTGCTGAACCTGGAAGAAGACAATATCGGCGCCGTCATCCTCGGGTTCGATAACGATGTTAAGGAAGGGGACGAGGTCAAGCGCACCGGTCGCATCATGGAAGTGCCGATCGGCCCCGAACTGGTCGGCCGCGTGGTGGACGCGCTGGGAAAACCCATTGACGGCAAAGGCCCGATCAATGCCAAGCAGAACGGGCCGATTGAAAGAATCGCGCCGGGCGTGATCGACCGTAAATCCGTTCACGAACCGATGCAGACCGGCATCAAGGCCATCGACGGCATGATCCCCATCGGCCGCGGCCAGCGCGAATTGATCATCGGCGACCGCCAGACCGGTAAAACCGCCCTCGTGCTCGACACCATCATCAACCAGAAAGGCCAGAACATGTTCTGCGTGTACGTCGCCATCGGCCAGAAGCGGTCGACCGTGGCGCGCGTGGTGAAAACCCTGGAAGAGCGGGACGCCATGAAATACACCACGGTGGTGGCTGCCACCGCCAGCGATCCGGCGCCGATGCAGTTCATCGCGCCTTATGCCGGATGCGCCATGGGCGAATATTTCCGCGACAACGGCCAGCACTGCCTGATCATTTACGATGATCTGTCCAAGCAGGCCGCGGCGTATCGCCAGGTGAGCCTGCTCCTGCGGCGTCCTCCGGGACGCGAAGCGTATCCCGGCGACGTGTTCTTCCTGCATTCGCGTCTGCTGGAACGCGCCGCCAAGGTGAGCGATGAGTTGGGCGCGGGTTCTCTGACAGCTTTGCCGATCATCGAAACGCAGGCGGGCGACGTGTCCGCGTACATCCCAACCAACGTGATTTCCATCACCGACGGCCAGATTTATCTCGAAACCGATCTGTTCTACTCCGGCGTGCGCCCGGCGGTCAACGTCGGCCTGTCGGTTTCCCGTGTCGGTGGCGCCGCGCAGATCAAGGCCATGAAGCAGGTCGCCGGCCAGTTGCGGCTCGACCTCGCCCAGTACCGGGAAATGGCCGCGTTTGCGCAGTTCGGCAGTGACCTCGACGCCGCCACCCAGGCCCAGCTGGCCCGGGGAGAACGGCTCGTGGAACTCCTGAAACAGGACCAGTACAAACCGCTCAGCGTCGTGCATCAAGTGATCTCCCTCTTCGCCGGTGTGCGCGGGTTGCTGGATGACATCAAGGTCAGCGACATTAAAAAGTTCGAGTCCGGCCTGCTGAACTTCATGGAGGAGAAGCACAAAGACCTCATGGATACGATCGATAAAGATAAAAAAGTCAGCGACGAGACCGAACAGAAGCTGAAGGACGCGATTAACGCTTTCAAAGAATATTTCTAGAACGCTATGCCCAACTTACGAGACGTCAAACAGCGAATACGGAGTGTCAAGAACACCGAGCAGATGACCAAGGCCATGAAACTGGTTTCGGCGTCCAAACTGCGCAAGGCTCAGGTGGCGATCCAGACCGCACGGCCGTACGCTCATAAAATGCGCGATGTGATGAACCATCTCGTCGCCCGGTGCAACAAGGATCTGCATCCTTTGCTGGACGACCGAACCGGCAACCGGGTGCTCCTGGTGGTGATCACCGCCGACCGCGGATTGTGCGGGGCGTTCAACAGCAACATTGTCAAGATGACGCAGGAGTTGATCCAGGAAAACACCGACCGTGAAATCTCCCTGTTCATTGCCGGGAAGAAGGGGCTGGATTTTTTCAAGAATCGGCCATACAAAATTCAGGATAAATACCTGGGATGGACCAAGGACTTTGAATACCTCAAGGCGGTCGAAATCGGCGAC
The DNA here is from genome assembly GCA_964411245.1 of uncultured Nitrospina sp. Taxonomy (GTDB): domain Bacteria; phylum Nitrospinota; class Nitrospinia; order Nitrospinales; family Nitrospinaceae; genus SZUA-226. The sequence continues at coordinate 1,413 of CAYPKH010000267.1, read as the reverse complement.
ATGCTGGCCCAACTGTTCATCGAAAACAAAACGGACCGGATTTATATGGTGTACAACGAGTTCAAGTCCATCATGCAACAGGAAGTCATCCGCGAGCAACTGCTTCCCATTGTTTCCGAAGAGGCCGGAGACGACCTGACGGATTATATTTACGAGCCGGAGGAGGAAACCATTCTCGAAGACTTATTGAAACGGTACATGACGACGCAGATCTACCGCGCGTTTCTGGAGTCCAGCGCCAGCGAACACGGCGCCCGGATGACCGCGATGGATTCCGCCAGCCGCAACGCCAAGGAAATGATCGGTGAGCTGACCCTGTTTTACAACCGCACCCGGCAGGCGTACATCACCAGGGAACTGATCGAAATCGTGAATGGGGCGGAAGCGCTCAAGGGCTGAGCCACACAAAATTATCAAGTAAAGGAGCTTGGAATGAGTACAGGAACCATCACACAGGTCATCGGACCCGTCGTGGATATCAACTTCAAAGACGGGGAACTGCCCGCGCTTTATAATGCGATCCTTGTCACCAAGCCCAGTGTAAATAGCGGCGGCGAGGAAACCATCACCCTGGAAGTGGCCCAGCATCTGGGCGACAACTCCGTCCGCACCGTCTCCATGCATCCGACCGACGGTCTGGTGCGCGGAATGGCTGCCCACGATACCGGCAAACCGATCTGCGTGCCGGTGGGCGATAAGGTTCTGGGGCGCATCCTCAATGTCGTCGGGCAACCCGTTGACCAGAAGCCGCCGGTTGAATCCGATGAGACCTGGAGTATTCACCGCGACGCCCCGACCCTGGAAGACCAGGACACCAAAATGGAAATGCTGGAGACCGGCATCAAGGTCATCGACCTGCTCGAACCCTATCTCAAGGGCGGCAAGACCGGCCTGTTCGGCGGCGCGGGCGTCGGCAAAACCGTATTGATCATGGAACTGATCCGTAGCATCGGAACGGAGCACGGCGGCTATTCGGTGTTCTCCGGCGTCGGTGAGCGTACCCGCGAAGGGAACGACCTGTACCACGAAATGGTGGAGTCCAAGGTTATCGACAAGACCGCGCTGATTTTCGGCCAGATGACCGAACCCCCCGGCGCCCGCATGCGCGTCGGCCTGACGGGACTCACCATCGCTGAATACTTCCGGGACGTCGGCGGGCAGGACGTGCTGCTGTTCATCGACAACATCTTCCGCTTCTCGCAGGCCGGTTCCGAAGTGTCCGCACTCCTGGGACGCATTCCCTCTGCTGTCGGTTACCAGCCGACGCTGGCCACGGAAATGGGTAACCTGCAGGAGCGCATCACCTCGACCAAAAAAGGGTCGATCACTTCCGTTCAGGCGATTTACGTGCCGGCGGACGACCTGACCGATCCGGCGCCGGCGACCACGTTCTCGCATCTCGACGCCACCACC
>CAYPKH010000266.1:0-3352 GCA_964411245.1 uncultured Nitrospina sp. | reverse complement strand
CTTCATCTTCCAGGGCGTTGCTGAATTTAATCCGGACACATTCACCCTGGTTGGCGCGAATCACCAGCGGTTGAATGGCGTCGCCCTGCAATCCGTTGGACACGGCCCCGGGATCCAGCGCGTCTGCACGGGCTTTAGCGTTACGTTTCTCTTCGTCCCGGACCTTATCGATGTTCTTGGTCAGAACATACATGTAACCCGGAAAGTAATCGCCCCATTGGTTGAGGGTGACCTCAACGTTGATCGCGGTGATATCGTAGGTTTTGGTGGGAACGCCAGCGGGACAATGGGCGCCTCGGAACACCTTATCGGCGGCTTCCGTCGGCCCCAGCAAATAACCCTGCTGGAGCTGATGAGCGGCCCAGGAATTATGAAACCAGCCGCCGGCAGAAGCCGGGGTGACGTGCTCCATCAGCTTCCCTTTCAGCCGGTCCATCAGGCTTTTGTAGGTTTTGTTCAGACGTTCCTGATCGCCCTGCTTGCCTTCCATCATCTCTTCGTAGTTGATCTGGTTTTCCAGTTTGTCCAACCACAAAGGACGATCCACCGAGGATGCGTGATGACCCTCGTGAGTTGAAGAAGCAAATGCCGATCCCTGTGCCAATACAAACGTCAGCATCATCAGGACCAACACCTGCCAAATGTGTTTTCTGCTTGTAGCCATAAAACCTCCCCAGAGTTTTTCTAGTAAAAATGATCGGATATTGGAAAACCGCCATTGCCAAACAATTTTCCATTCTTAATTTAAAATTCAGTTTCTCCTAAAAATAATTCGGTGAATTACGGACTTCATTGATTCAAATTGAAAAGGATCGATACGCTATTCCGGTCGATTAAAAGGGTAAGAGGACTGCCGGGGTGATCCCGCACGAAATTTTCAAAGTCCTGCTTACCGTCAATCGGGTTCCCATTAATTTCGGTAATCACGTCCCCGGCCCGAATCCCCTGTTTTTCGGCTTTGCTGTGGGGAAGCACCTGGGCCACCACCACCCCGCGCCGGACGCCGGCCTCCTGATTCTGAGGCGCCGCTAAATTCAGATCCTCCAGAACCATTCCGAGCTGGAGCGGTTTCTTTTTTTCCAGCGCGGCGAGTTGGTGCCTGGGGTCTTCCTTCTGGGCCAGCTGGACCGAGAAGGCCTTGCGCTCGCCGTTTCTGAGAATATCCAGGTTGATGAACTGGCCGGGAGAGATATTGCCGATTAGACGAATCATGGAATTCGGTGAATTCACCGGGGCGCCCCCGATTTTCAGGATGATATCCCCCACTTTGATGCCCGCCTTGGACGCAGGCTGGCCCTCAAATACCGAGTTGACCAAAACGCCGTCGCCTTTTTTGATCTGTGCGTCCTGAGCGACATCATCCGGGATAAACTCGATGCCCACACCCAGCCAGCCTCGACTGACCGATCCGTTTTCAATGATCTGTTGAGTGACGGTTTTGACGACATTGACCGGGATGGCGAATCCTATGCTCTGGGCATAGTTGATGATCGCGGTATTGATCCCGATCACCTCTCCCCGGATATTCAGGAGAGGGCCGCCGCTGTTGCCCGGGTTGATGGAGGCATCCGTCTGGATGAAATCCTCATACCGGGAAATGTTGACGTTTTCCCGGTTCAACCCGCTGATCACTCCAAAACTGAATGTATCGTGCAAGCCATAGGGATTCCCTATGGCCACCACAAGCTGTCCGATTTTCAACTGGGAGGAATCGCCCAATTCCACTGAGGGCAATGGCTTGGAGGATTCCACCTGAACCACCGCTAAATCCGTTTCTTCGTCCGTCCCCAGAACCTGCCCGACCAATTCTTCGCCGCCGTAAAGCGTGATCTGAACTTTTTCGGCATGACGGACCACGTGACTGTTGGTCACGATATAGCCCTTGACTCCATCAATGATTACGCCTGCCCCTGCATTAGTAGGTCGGGATCGATGGGAATCCCTTTGACGCCGTATGGATGGCGATGGCGGAACATAAGGAGAAATATTAACGACCGAAGGCAGCGTGTGTTCTGCCAGGCCGACTAACCCTGCCTCCACTTCTTCGAGAAGCTTGAGGCCTTTGGACGAATGGCCGGCATCCACACCCGGCGCGTACAGCAAGCATGCACAGAGAGCCAAAGCTGAAAAAAACTTTGTGAACAGGGGGTTGTTCATGATCGAGGTCTTTGATAGGGTTTTGGCCTGTATTGTAAGTCAATTCGCTACTGAAAACACGCTAATTTCAGTAACCCTCCAAGTGTCCCCATCCCCGAAACAACGTTTACAGCCTTTGGATACCACCAGGTCTATTAAAACGCACCATCCCGCCAGCGCCCCGGACCCTCGCACGAAGGCGCTATCATTCCAAAAGGACCCATAATTTCAAATAAATACAGCTCGCGCGGTCCTTCCTAAATCCTTCAAAAATCACCTTTTAAGGTGCGTTGGAGCCACTTTATATATACGTAAAGCCACCCCCTGTCAACCTAAAAATCCGGGTTGAAAAGGGGGTTATTAATTGATAAACAAGCTCTCTACCGCTTGGACCCCGGTCGGGGTTATGACATACTTGTATTTTGAATCAGCGTCTTCCCGGTCCTCCCCATTTGGGAACCGGGGAAGGATGAATTTAGATGGATTACAGCCGTTTTGAATCGAAATCCGCCCAGGACATCCTGGAGTGGGCGATCGAACAATTTGGAACGCGCGTGGCCCTGGCGTCGAGTTTCGGCCTGGAGGATATGGTGCTGATCGACATGGCCTCCAAATTGTCCGGCGCCCTCACCGTGTTCACTTTAGATACCGGACGGCTTCACGAGGAAACCTACCTCACCATGGACCGCACCCGGAGCCATTACGGCATCGCCATCCAATCCTATTTTCCCGACAAGGAAGAGGTCCAACGGCTGGAACGCGAAAAGGGCTTTTACTCTTTCCGGGAGAGCCTCGAAAACCGCAAGGAATGCTGCGGCATCCGCAAGGTAGAGCCGCTGTCGAGAGCCCTTTCGTCGCTGGAGGCGTGGATCACCGGCATCCGCAGGGATCAAAACGTCACCCGCACCGACGTTCCCAAGGTCTCTGAGGATAAAGATCACCCGCCCCTGGTCAAGATCAATCCAATTGCCGATTGGTCGCTGGAACAGGTTCAGGCCTATATCGAAAAGAACCAGGTTCCCGTCAATCCGCTCCACCAACAGAATTACCCGAGCATCGGCTGCGCCCCCTGCACCCGGCCGATTAAAGAGGGAGAAGATATCCGGGCGGGCCGCTGGTGGTGGGAAAACCCCGAACACAAAGAATGCGGCATCCACCGCCCAGCGTGACGCCTGCTCGGCGCAGGGCCAATTGCTCCGAGGCGAATGGGCGAAGC
>CAYPKH010000265.1:0-3384 GCA_964411245.1 uncultured Nitrospina sp. | reverse complement strand
GCCTGCAGAATTTTTATTTTTTCCTGTTCCACCGTCATCCGAGCGATCTTGACCAGGTTGTTGAGCGGAATGATAGCGGTCGGTTCCACGAACAGAGTTTGGCCGCTTGCGGAGCTGTCGTGTACGATACCTTCCAGCTGGGATTTCGCCCCGGCCTTGACCGGCAACACCAGCCGGCCTTCGCGTTCTGTAAAATAATTGTCCTGGAGCGCATCCTTCGATCCGCTTTTGGCCATGATTTTCTGAAGCGCCGTCTCCAGTTTCTGGCGGGCCTGCGCCGCATCGCGCAGGGCCTGCTTCAGTTCCGGCGAAGCATTCTCTTTGATTTCCCCGTTAGCGTCCAGGCACCGTTCGATTTCCTTCAGCAAATCCGGTATGGGGTCCATAGTGTCTGCGATTTTTTTGAGGAGCGGCGCGTGGTCCTGTTTTTTAAAATAGCGTTTCAGGTCGCGCACCAGGCGCAGGTGATGCGCGGTCCGCAGGCAGTCTTCCGGCTCCACCAACAGACTCTCGGCTACTTGTTGCAGGATAGGGCGCAGATCGTCGAAGGGCTGAAGAGGGAAGGGGTCCACCCCGGCGCGAGTGTCCACCATCTCGCAGGTTTCCTTCAGCAGGCGTTGCGCCGCTTCAAAATTCGTTTCAGGACAGAGCGTGGCGCAGATTTTGCGCGTTACGGGCGATTCCGCCAATGCGGCCAGCGCCTGTTGCACGGGGGGCCATCCCATGTGTGTCAGGCTTTTTTGTTGCGTGTGCTGGGCGGAGGCCGGGCCGGAGCGGGTCATGGCTTCAGGGCGAATTGGGAACCTTCTTCCAGGACCACGGTGAGTTTGGCATCGAACAGCTGTTCCGGGTCCCGGCGTAATTTAAAATCCCGGAGCAGGAGGGCGGTATCGCGCTGGACGGTTCCGTTGAACTTGACCAGTTTCTGGCCGGTGACGAATTTCCCCTTCAAGTCTTTCATTTCCTGAAACGTCACCATGACCGGTTGGTCGAAATCCACTTGGTCGGCCGAGAGGTAGAGCTCCATCTCCAGCAGGTTTTTTCCCATGATTTCGAACAGGTTTTTTTCCTTGTGAACCGCGATGAGGGTGGTGGCTTTGCCGTCCTGGATGTTCATCGATTCCGGCAGGGGCCCGGGTATCTGCAGGGCGGCCATTTGAATTCCGCGGGTGACGCGTGCCCATTGAATGCGGTCCAGATGGTTAGTTTCCCGCACCATGCGCAAAACGGTGGAGTACCGCTCCCGTCGTTGCTCCTTGAGCCATTCCATCAGCGCGGGTACCTCGGACTCCGGCAGAAAATGTCCGCCGTGCGCCAAGCCGCGCTCGCTGTGTTCGCGGTAGGTCAGCGGGTATTGCATGTCGGTCATGATCTGGTAAATGCGGCGGCTGAACTGAATCGGAAAAATGGGATCGTGTATTCCCTGGATGCTGTAGACCGGCGTATTGGTGAGGTTGATCAGGAAATGCAGGTAATGCGGTTCCGATACCGCGCCCGCGATGGGAATGAGGCCGGCAAAATAATCGGGATAAAACATGCCTATCAGGTAGGTCCCCAACGCGCCGTTGGACAAACCCGCAAGGAAAATACGATTGGGATCGATGGGGTAGCGCGCTTGGGTCTCCCGGATCAGTTGCAGGACCAGTTCTTCGGCCGAAAGCGTCCACCACGCGCCGATCGGATAGGTCGGGCAGAGAATGATGTACTCATCGTTCAGCCGCTTTTGCCAGCGCTGGAGGGTGAGGTCGCCCCGTCCGCCCATGCCGTGGAGGACGACGATCAACGGCAGGAGTTTTTCCGCCGGGGCGGAGGCGGGGACATAAAGCGAGTAGGTCAATTCCTTTCCCATGTGTTTGACTGGGACGCCCCGGAACAGGCCCGGCGGTCCGCCCCGTCCCACGGCGCTTTCGCTCAGGAGGATTTTGATGGCTTCGTGCGGGATACCGGATGCCTTGATCCGTTTCAGGATTTCGGTTTCTTCGGAGGGATCGTCGGTGGACAAGAACCGGTCGATGTCCGCCCGGATTCTGTCAGGCGTTTGTGCTTTTTCCGCGGGTGGGGTGACGGCACAGGCGGTTGCCATGAACAGTATTATAAAAACCGCAATTGATTTTTGCATGGAGCCATCATTACATGAATTTCCGGGCAAGTAAAGGCGGCGGGTTTCCGGTCCGAAAAAAGCCATTGAATTCCAGCCGGGTCTGCGTGTACACTCGTTGAAGCAGAGGGTTATGCCTCCCGAAAAATCTTCTCCGCCAGCCTTCCGAAAGCGGGTTTTCTCATGTCAGTTTTAAAAAATTCCAACGTCAATCCCGGAACCATCATCCTCGGAGTTCCCGGTGCCTTCGTGATGGCCGGCGGCGTGTTCAAGAATATTTTCCGGTGCCGCAAAAAAGGTCTGGAGTTTCTGGGGCAGGTGAGTGTGGATTCCGGCGCCCAGAAGGTGAAGTGGGAGGTATTCAATGAAGGGTATTACGATCTGTTTCCGTGCGAGATGTCGAACGTGCAGGAGTCCCTTCAAAACCGTCTGCTCGGTCAGGTGGCGCAGTTGGAACACCTGCCGGACGCGCACCGCAAGCTGGTTCGCAAATTTCTCAAGGAATGCCGGGCTCAGACCCGTCAGGCCGAATTGGAATTCGCCGAAGTGCCGCCGGTGGACGAACGCGACCTGCAGGCGATTTTCAACCGGCTGAATGAGGAATATTTCCAAGGCAAGGTGGAGGCGAAGGTGGAGTGGGGGAAAAACGTCAAGGTTCCCAACCGTCGTTCATTTAGCTTCGGTTCCTATGATTCCAAAAATAAGTTGATTCGTATTCACCCGCGCCTGAAGCAGGACTTTGTGCCGGTGAGGGTGCTGGAGTTGACGGTGTATCATGAAATGTGCCACCAGGCGGTGCCGCCAGCACGGCGCCACAGTCAATGGCAGATGCACCATAAGGATTTCAAGACCAAGGAAAAGGAATACCGCCATTACCGGGAAGCCATGCAGTGGGAGAAAAAACACTGGATCAAACTGATGGCCCCGGCGCCCGCATAGTCTTCTCCACGTCCGCATCACCTTTTTTCCCGCTCAGGGGCAGTGAAATAATAACCGTGGTTCCCTGGCCGACCTCGGATTCGATCTGAACGTTCCCGCCATATTTTTCCACCACCCGGTGAACAATGTTCAAACCCAATCCGGTTCCTTTGCCGACTTCCCGGGTAGTGAAAAAGGGATCGAAAACTTTCGAGAGATGCTCCTTGGGTATTCCGGGTCCGGTGTCACGAATTTGAACCACCACATTTCCGCCATTCTGTCGGGAAGAAATCTCCAGTTTGCCCTTGCCATCCATCGCCTGAACCGAATTATGGATGACGTTCAGGAACACCTGCTGGATCTCTTCC